>JAKLEG010000488.1 GCA_022703175.1 Myxococcota bacterium
CGCTGACACGAGGCTTGCGCGCTACTTGATCGAGCCGGCCATCGAGAAGACCGGCAGATACATCGCGATGACCATGCCACCCAAGACCACCGACAGAAACGACATGATGAGCGGTTCTAGCATCGCCATCATCGTACCCACGGCGGCATCCACCTCGTCGTCATAGAAATCAGCGATCTTGTTCAGCATCGTGTCCATCGCACCCGCCGACTCACCGACGGAGATCATCTGCACAACCATCGGCGGAAACACCGGCAGCTCGGACAAAGGCTGTGCCATCGTCTTACCTTCAGAGATCTTGGCTTTGACAATCCGCAGCCCCTTTTCAACAACGACGTTGCCTGCTGACGACGCCACGATCTCCAACGCTTCCAGGATGGGTACACCCGACGAGAGCATCGTTCCGAGCGTACGAGCAAACTTGGCGACGGCAACCTTCTGTACCAACGGCCCGAAAACGGGCGCCTTCAGCAACGCGCGATCCAGCATTTCGTGCCCAAACTTGCTACGCCGGAAGGCCACAAATCCAGCCGCAAATGCGCCCAACGCCAGGAGAATCCAGCCGATGTAGGCACGCATGAATTCGCTCATGTCGACCACCAGCTGCGTGGGTCCGGGGAGCTCTGAACCGAAATCGGCGAACATCTTCTGGAAAACCGGAATGACCCAGACCAGCAACACCACGGTGACGAGGGCCGACACGCCGGTCACCAAGATGGGGTAGACCAGCGCGCTCTTCACCTGCTTCACGAGCTTCATGTTCTTTTCGATGTAGACGGCGAGACGATTCAAAATCGTATCGAGCACGCCGCCTGCCTCACCCGCGGCGACCAGGTTGACGAACAGACGGTCGAACACCTTCGGGTGGCGATTCAGAGACTCCGCAAGTGTGCCACCGGTTTCAACCCCCGCCTTCACCTCTGAAAGCACCTTGCGAAAGGTCGGGTTATCGTTTTGGGACGACAGAATTTCCAGGCACTGCACCAGTGGCAAACCGGCATCGATCATGGTGGCGAACTGACGCGTGAACACCACCAACTCCTTGGTGCTGACACCGGTTGCTCCCGGCATCTGGAACTTGATCTCCATCGGCTTCTTTTTGACTTTGATGCCCTGGAGATACTGCGCACGCAGACGCTGCTGCACCGCCTCGGGCGTGATCGCCTGCATTTCTCCTTGCAGCAGTTCCCCTGTGCGGGTCTTGGCCTTCCAGAGATAAACGGGCATCGAACAACTCCTTCGGCGACGTTGGGGCTAGGCGGACGGGCGCGTCGGCCGGGGCGCCTGCGGCCTCGCCTGCTGCGGGGCATTCGTTAACAGGTTCCGAAGTTCTTCTGGGTCGGAGCTCGTATCCAACGCCTCATCCGGCGTGATGAGGCGGCGACCGACCAGGTCGGACAGCGCATGGTTCATCGTCTGCATGCCGTACTTCCCTCGACCGACCTGCATCTGCGAGTAAATCTGATGGATTTTGTCCTCGCGGATCAGGTTCCGAATCGCCGGCGTCGGAATCAAAATCTCGGTCGCCAACACGCGACCGCCGCCGATCTTAGAGATCAACTGCTGGCAGACAACCGCCTCCAGCACGAACGATAGCTGTGCGCGGATCTGCGGCTGTTGATAGGGGGGGAAAACATCGAGGATGCGATTGATCGTCTGCACGCACGAGTTCGTGTGCAACGTACCAAATGCCAAGTGACCCGTCTCCGAGATGGTGAGTGCTGCCTCCATGGTTTCCAGGTCGCGCATTTCGCCGATCAACACGACGTCAGGATCCTGTCGCAACACGTACTTTAGCGCCTTCTTGAATGCTTGGGTGTCCGAGCCGACCTCGCGCTGGTTCACCAAACAATGCTTGTGGTCATGCAAGAACTCAATCGGATCCTCGATGGTAACGATATGCCCCTGCCGTTCGGTGTTGATGAGATCAATCATCGCGGCGAGCGTGGTTGACTTGCCGCTGCCTGTGGGGCCCGTCACGAGCACCAGGCCGCGCGGTTTGCGCGCGATGTCCTTCAACACCTCAGGCGCACCCAGTGTATCTAACGTCTTGATTTCAAATGGGATCTGGCGGAACGCCGCGGCCACAGTGCCGCGCTTGACGAAGATATTGGCGCGAAATCGCGCCAGGCTTTTGACGCCAAACGACAGGTCCAGCTCATTTTCTTCTTCGAAGACGTGTTTCTGCTGATCGGTCAGCACCGAGTAACACAGCTGCTTGGTGTCGATAGGAGTCAGCGCCTCGGTCTTGAGCGGCACGAGCCTACCGTCGATACGCAGACGAGGCGGCGAACCGACCGTGATGTGCAGGTCGCTCGCCCCCTTTTCGATCATCGTCTTGAGCAGAACCTGCAACGTCAGTTTGGGCGGCCCCATCCCCGAAGCGGCTCCCGATGCTTGACTGGTCATGGCCGCTCCTCGTTAGTCAGTGGCGCTTACGGCGCTAACTTCGTCCACGGTGGTCACGCCTTCGATGACCTTGGAGATCACAGCTTGGCGCAAGGTCTTCATGCCGAGGCGGATCGCTTCGTTCTTCAGCTCGGCGGTGGAGGCGCCGTTCAAGATCATCTCCTTGAGCGGATCGGTGATACTCATCACCTCATAAATCGCGACGCGCCCCTTGTAGCCCGTGTTCGAACAGTTGCTGCAACCCGAGCCTTTGTACACCTGGAACTTGCCGATTTTGTCGGCCGGGAATTGCAGGTCCTTCAACGCCGACGCCGGCACATCCACCGGCTTCTTGCATTCACCGCAGATACGGCGCGCCAAGCGTTGCGCCACGATTGCGTTCAACGCGGCAGTGATGAGGAAGGGCTCCACGCCCATGTTCAACAGACGCGAAATCGTCGAGGGAGCATCGTTGGTGTGCAAGGTCGAGAGCACCAAGTGACCGGTGAGTGCGGCCTTGATGCCAATTTCGGCGGTTTCAAAGTCGCGAATCTCGCCGACCATGATGATGTCAGGGTCTTGGCGCAAGAAGGAGCGCAATGCCGCCGCAAAATTCAGGCCGATGTCCTCGTGCATCTGCACCTGGTTGATGCCCACCAAATTGAATTCCACAGGATCTTCGGCGGTGGAGATGTTGTCGGTGATGACGTTCAACTCTGAGAGTGCGGAGTACAACGTCGTGGTTTTACCAGAACCCGTGGGGCCTGTGACGAGCACCATGCCGTAGGGGCGATGGATGCCGTCTTGGAAGGCCGTCAGCTGGCCTTGCTCAAAGCCGAGCTTGGTCATGTCCAACTGCAAGTTGCCTTTGTCGAGGAGGCGCATGACCACCTTCTCGCCAAATAGCGTTGGCAACACCGAAACACGGAAGTCCATTTCGCGGTTCTTGCCCAGCTTGAGCTTGATACGACCGTCTTGCGGCAGCCGTCGCTCGGCGATGTCGAGCGAGCTCATGATCTTGATACGCGACACCACCGCATTTTTGAGCTTGAGCGGTGGTTTCATCACTTCGTACAGCGCGCCGTCGATGCGGTAGCGCACGCGGAACTCTTTTTCGTACGGCTCCACGTGAATATCGGAGGCGCCCTTCTTGATGGCGTCTACCAGAATCAGGTTCACGAGCTTTACGACCGGCGCGTCTTCGGCGCTCTTCTCTAGGTCGAGGACGTTGACCGATTCTTCTTCGCCGCCGAAGGCGATCTCGTTTTCGTCGAAGCCGGACATGACCTCGTCGTACGAGGCGGCGCTGCCGGTTTTGTAATACTTTTCGATCGCGCGCGTGATTTGCGTTTCGCTCGCGACCACCACCTCGACGTTGTAGCCGGTCAGGAACTTGATGTCGTCGATGGCAAATATGTTGGAGGGGTCAGCCATCGCCACCACCAGCGAGGCGCCAGCGCGATGCACCGGTATCACCTGGTGTTTGCCCACCACTTCTTCGTTCAACAGCTTAATGATGTCGGCTTCGATTTCGAAGTCATCAAGATTAATCGACGGCACGTGGTACTGCTTCGATAGGAAGTTGAGCAGGTCCCCTTCCTCCACCATGCCGAGCTTCACTAGCGATGCCCCCAGGCGGCCGCCACTCTTCTTTTGTTCGTCTTGTGCCTGCCTGAGCTGGTCGGCGCTGATCATATTCTCGCGAACAAGAAGCTCACCTAAGCGTGCCATGCTCTCCTCTTCGAGGGCTTAAAAGCCCCATCACCGGCCACCTCATAATTGTGTCGGCCAGCGCCTCACGCATCATGACAAGGCCCCTACTGTAACTGCAAGGGTCTACCTACGTCACGAAACGTGGCGAAAATACTTACGATCTCGGTCAGAGGGTTGGGGAAGGCCAAAGGCCGTGCAAAATGCTGCCGGCGCGCCCCGGCCATGACGCCTGGGCGCACCTACGAGCGGGCCTTACGACGACATCGAATCCAGGAACTCGCGGTTGGTCTTGGTCGGCTTCACCTTGCTGATCAAGAACTCCATCGAGTCGATGACGTTCAGCGGGTGCAACAGCTGCCGCAAAATCCAAACGCGGTTCAAGATGGTCGGTTCGAGCAACAATTCTTCCTTACGGGTGGACGAGCGGTTGATGTCCATCGTCGGGAAGATGCGCTTCTCCATCAACTTGCGGTCCAGGTGCAACTCGGAGTTACCGGTACCCTTGAACTCTTCGAAGATGACTTCGTCCATGCGGCTGCCGGTATCCACCAACGCGGTACCGATGATGGTGAGCGAGCCACCTTCTTCGATATTGCGTGCGGCACCGAAGAAACGCTTCGGTTTATGCAACGCGTTCGAATCCACACCGCCTGACAGGATCTTGCCGGAGGGTGGCACCACCGTGTT
>JAKLEG010000489.1 GCA_022703175.1 Myxococcota bacterium
CGGATGATCCGTGCAACCGCGTTGATCCTGCTGCGGCGGTGCCGCGGCAAAGGCCGGCGAAACCCACAACGCACCCAACACCATCCACCCGACGTGCTTCATCATCCTGTTCCCCTTTTTGGGCGGCGCCCATCGCGCAACACCCCAATGTTCGACCCCTCTATCATTCCAATACCCGGGCCGACTCCACCTCGGCCCGCAGCCTACTTGTGCGTCGTTAGGCCCGAATCCGCAGCGTTCGCCCAGTGCTGCGCTTGGGCTCAGGTGACTCGGGAGGGTCTGGTTCAGGCGCTGCTGCCACTTGAGGCGCCACCAACTCACGCAAAACCGCAATCGCTACCGCCGCACTGGCCTGTAGCACCGGCACACTAGAGCGACCGGTGCGCACAACGTTGGTCGACACCAAGGCCCATCGCACCGGGACGTCCAACGCCAACACACCGCCGTAACGTGCAACGGCCAACGCACTCACCGCACCACACAAGCCAATACTCACCGCCGTCACACCGTAACGCCGCGACAAGTCGAACACATGGCTAGGACACAGCAACGCCGCACTCGGGGCCGACAATACCGCACCCTCCTCAATGCGCGTCTCGGTGAGGCCGGCCAACGCATCGGCAGAAAGCAGGCTGGGGTTCGGCACCGCCAACTTCTCTTCCCCGGCCCAGCCGACCAACAGGTGCGGCAATACAATGGTACCCGTCTCTCCTGAGAGCATGCTGCCCTCGACCAAGAGCGTCACCGAGCGAAGGGTGCTGGCAAGGGCTGCCACCAACTGACGTATCATCTCGGCATCGTCGTCCTCAGGATCGCTGGCCAGGCGCACAACCACGGGCCCGCCCAGATCTTGCGTCCAGGTAGGCAAGCGCGCATCCATCGCGGCCTGATCGATGCGTGCCAAATCAATAAACTCTGACTCGACACCATCGTCTTCAAAACGGTGAATGCCCACCGCGCGCTCAGCCTCGGCCCGCTCTTTTTTCAGGCGAGGGTCGGTGCGCAAGAAGTCATAGGCCAGCGCGTAGCTCACATCCTCCGACGGGGTCGCATCCGCCACCACCAGGTCTTCGCCCAGCGCCGCGGCATTCGCTCGTGCCCACGTGGTAAGCACGCCACGCGTATCACGCACGTAGGGGGAAAGGCAGTCTGTCACAAGGTCACTGCCAATAAATAGGTGCAGCGGCCGATGAATGAGACCCATCTCAGCCAAGCGACCCAAGATCCGCTGCGCCCGCTCCTGCATCCGCGCGGTGATCGCCTCCACCGACAAGGTGGGGTGCAACTGCATCGCCGGCAGACTCCCCCCCTGGGCAACCAGGCGCACCAACGCCCCCGAGGTAAAGCCGTTGGCCTCGCTCAGGCTGGCTTCGTCCACACCCAAGGCCAAGGCCAACATCGTGGGGGTCTCAACAGGGCCAGCTTCAGCTAAAAGTGCACGACCTTTTTGCACCTCATGGGCCACAGCCGCCACATGGGCGGCGAAATTTACAAGCGACACCTGCCCAAAGCGACATTCGATCAGCAACGTACCGTCGTCGGTCGTGCCTGCCGGAAACACCGCTGAAGCCACAGGCGTCACCGTGAAACCCGCCAGGCGTGGCACAAGGAACACGCGAGGTGCTTCCATGGTCCCCTGGGGAAGCGCGCGCAACCCTTGGGTGAGGGCGGTTAGGTCCAACCGTCGCGCGTCATTGAGGTAAGGGTGGCTCGCTGGCGCCAACAGCAGATAGGCGGGCAGCAGCTCTTCCGGGTCGAGGCGCCCCTTGCGGACGGCGCGCGCCAAGACAACCTCAAACTCACGAGCCATTCGAGCGATCGGTGACTGCATGAGAGATGTTGATAGCAGTTTGCGAAACCGTGCCGCAAAGGTAATTAAGCACCTTGATCTGCCCCCAACCGGCCCAACGAGGTAACGCAGGCTCCATGAAAGATGAGTTCGCCGACCTAAACGAGCCCCAACGCCAGGCCGTCCTGTTCAGAGATGACCCGCTGTTGGTCCTGGCAGGTGCCGGTACCGGCAAAACCACCGTGGTCACGCGCCGTATCGCCCACCTCGTGCACGAACGCGGCGTCCCCACGCACCGTATCCTGGCAGTAACCTTCACCAACAAAGCCGCGCGCGAAATGCGCGATCGCGCGGCCCGCTATGCCGATGCCGATCCGCGCCTGTTGGACATCGGCACCTTTCACGGCATCTGTGGCAGGCTTTTGCGCCGTTTTGGCGATGTGTTGGGCCTGAACCCACACTTCACAATCTACGATGAAGCTGATCAACTGACCTTGATCCGCCGCATCATGGCCGGCCTGAATATCGACAGCACCGCGGTGTCGCCCCAGGCACTGCGCCATCGCATCGAGAGCTGGAAAAATGAAGGCAAGACACCCCAAGAGGTGCAACCCACCCTCATCGACCCCATCGCCAAGCGCGCTCGCGAAATCTACCGGCTGTACGAAGCGGAGTGCCTAAAAGCCAACGCCGTGGACTTCGGCGACCTGTTGTTGCACACGGTGACGCTGCTTTCGAAACACGCAGAAGTCCGCCAAACGTTACAGCGTCGCTGGTCGCACATCTTGGTCGACGAGTACCAAGACACCAACCCCGTGCAGTATCAGCTGCTCAAGCTCTTGGTCACCCCCCAGCACAGCTTCACCGCGGTGGGCGACGACGATCAGTCCATCTATCGCTGGCGCGGCGCCGATGTCGGCAACATCCTGCGCTTCGAACGTGACTTTCCAGGCGCCACCGTGATCCGCCTCGAAGAAAACTACCGCTCCACCGCCATCATCCTCGAAGCCGCCAATCACGTCATTGCGCACAACAGCACGCGCTTGGGAAAGACCCTGTTTACCCGCGGCGAGCGTGGCCACGGGATCAAGTTGCGCATCTACCCGTCGGAACGCGAAGAAGGGGATGCCATCGGGGACACGATCCTGGATGGTATCGAAGCTGGCAAACGCCCCCAAGCATTCGCCGTGCTTTATCGAACCAATGCCCAATCGCGACCCATTGAAGATGCGCTGCGCCGTCGCCGTTTGCCCTACGTGATCGTGGGTGGCGTGCGCTTCTACGACCGCAAAGAAGTTAAAGATGCCCTGGCCTACCTAAAGCTGTTGGCCAACCCCCGCTCAGACGTCGACTTCTTGCGGGTGGTAAACGCGCCAGCCCGCGGCATCGGCGAAAAGTCGCTTAACAAACTCACGGAGCTGGCAACCGCAAAACAACTATCGCTTTTCGAGGCTTCTACCTTTGCGGCCAGCGGCGAAGGTGACATCCCCACGCGCGCACGCACCAAGTTGGGCGAATTCGTGCAGATGATGAATGGCCTGTTGCGGGTGCTACCCGACATGCACCCGGCTCGCTTTGTCGAATCGGTGCTCCAAGAAAGCGGCTACTGGCAGGCGCTCCAAACCGATCACGCCCCCGAAGCCGAAGACCGGATGGACAATCTCCGCGAGCTCGTCACCGCCGTGGACGAGTTTGCCCAGCACGCCGAAACCCCCACCCTCACGGCCTTTCTAGAAGAGGCTGCGCTCGCCACCGACCTGGACAGCGTTGACCCCACCGAAGGTCAGGTCACGTTGATGACGCTGCACGCGGCCAAAGGCTTGGAATTTCCGGTGGTCTTTATGCCGGGGCTCGAAGAAGGACTGTTCCCGCACAGCCGTAGCCTCGAAGAGCGCGCTGCCCTCGAAGAAGAGCGCCGACTCTGCTACGTCGGCATCACCCGCGCCCGCGATGATTTGTGGATCTCGGCCGCGATGGTGCGCAGCGTCTTTGGCGAAACACGACGCAGCGAGCTGTCACGCTTCCTGGTCGAAATCCCCGATGCCTTGCTGGACCTCGGTGCGTCACCACGCCAAAGCCCCAGCTACGCGGCCCCGGAAATCCGGCGCCGTCGGGAACAACCCGACGAACCCTTATTCGATGATCTGCCCCACGGCGATGACGTGCCCCCCATCGTGCGCGAAAGCAGTCGCGCCACGCTGGGGGTGGGCAGCCGTGTCCGCCATGCCACGTTCGGTGAGGGGCGGGTGTTGGACACCGATGGCGCCGGTGAACGCCAGAAATTGACCGTCGAATTCCCCGTCGTGGGCCGCAAGATAATTGTCGCCCGTTTTGTCGAACGGGTATAACCAACCGTAACAACCGGACTTTTTCATAGGGGCCCGTCCATGGACGTGCGGTGCGAACGCTGTCAAAGCGAGTATGAGTTCGAGGATGCCCGGATTCCTGATACCGGGCTGTCGGTAAAATGCAGCAGCTGCGGCCACGTCTTTCGGGTGACCAAGCCAGGGAACCAAGCCATCCCAGGGGTCGCCCCGACGCCCCTGGCGCCTGCATCGGTTGTGCCTGCACCACAGACGCCTGCTTCCCATGCACCTGCGGGCCTCGATTGGATGGTGCGCCAACAAAACGGCAACGTCTTTAGCTTTCGCGAGCTGACCACGCTGCAGCGCTGGATTGTAGAGCGCAAGGTCTCCCGCGAAGACCAAATCTCAAAAACAGCGAAGAACTGGAAACGGCTGGGTGATATCGCAGAGCTGTCGGCCTTCTTCCAAGTCGTGGACGCACAAATGCTGGCCCCGGTGGCCATCCCCGGCATGATGCCGGCCGGCAGCGTGCCGCAGGGCCCTCAGCTGCAACCAGGTGTGCCGCAGGGCCTGCCTGGTAGTGCGTATCCCGCCGGTTACCTACAACCTGGCGCCTGGCCCACGGTGACACCCGGAGCGATGCCCAATTACGCCGTCCCGGGCCAGGCCTGGGATCCCGCAACCCAAG
>JAKLEG010000049.1 GCA_022703175.1 Myxococcota bacterium
AAGGTACCGGGCTTCCAATTGGCGGCCGATAACTTCAACGCGGTGTATCCCGGTGTGCGCGGCCTTTGGGCGGCCGAAGGCCGTATCGTCTACCTGATGGATGGGCAGCCGTTGCACGACTTGATGTACTCACTGGTGCCATTCGGCAACCACTATAGCGTCGACTGGATTGAGCGGATTGAGATCATTCGCGGTCCGGGCTCGGCCATCTACGGCGGTACCGCAGAGCTTGCCGTCTTGAACATCATTACCCGCAGCGCCGCCGCTCTTGAGGGCGTCGCCATCACGGGCACGTACGGCCAAATGTTTGACGGCGCAGCGCACGACGATG
Source organism: Myxococcota bacterium (assembly GCA_022703175.1). Taxonomy (GTDB): domain Bacteria; phylum Myxococcota; class XYA12-FULL-58-9; order XYA12-FULL-58-9; family XYA12-FULL-58-9; genus JACRCV01. Next base: position 332 of record JAKLEG010000049.1, read on the forward strand.
TGTCGCTCGCACAAAGCTTTGGCCGGCGCAACCTGAGCCTCTCGGGTGGCAAAGTCCTCAAGGATCTCGGCGACCTTGGTGTTGCGGCGCACCTGTTTGTTGGGCAGGGGAATCGCAGCGACCAGATCTACACGGACGTGTATGGCGACAGCTTCAAGATGCCGCGCAATGCCGCCACCGACCCGTTGGCCCTGAACGTCAACGTCGATTGGCAGGGACTGCATGTGGGCTATCTGTTCGACCGTTACGTTTTGGGTGTGCGTGATGGCTACGACAGCATTGTGCCCGAACGCGCCACCTCTAGCACCACGCAACACGTCCTCACCGCCAACTATCGGCTCGCACCTCTTGCAGGACTGACGGTTACTCCCGAGCTGCGTTTCATCTACCAGAAGCCTTGGGTGACGGTGGACGATATTTTCGAACCGGGTGATGCCTATTATTGGGATCCCACCGCCAACCGGCTGCAGGCGAGCGTGCAAGCAGCCTATGACGTGCTGCCGGAAGTGAACTTGTTGGCTGGATTCGAGTACGCGCGCGACCACGCGGTGGACGAAGTGGCAGGTTTTGTGGACCCTGACGATGCTACCAACACGCGCTCCGAAATCACCTTTACCAACATGGCTGCGTATCTCCAGGGTTTGGCCTACACGGAGTATCTGAATGTGTCGCTTGGGGCCCGGTTCGAGCACCATTCGCGTTTTGGCAATTCACTGGTGCCGCGTTTGGCGTTGATGCGCAACTTCGGTCGCGCCCACGCCAAGCTCTTGGTGAGCCAAGCCTTTCACGCCCCGACCATCTACAACCTAGCGCTTACCTCGGAGGTGACCCCGGAGCGGGCCACCGTGTACGAACTGCAGTTGGGGGGCCAACTCAGCGACACGCTGTTCTTCAGCGCCAATATCTTCGATTCCACCGTGAAGAAACCGATCATCTACTACTACGACCAAGCGTTGGAGACGGAGCAGTACATTAACGGCGAGCGTCTCGGCAGCCGTGGGTTCGAACTGGAAGCTAAGTGGCGCTATGCGGGGCACTTCGTCTCGGTCAGTTACTCGTTCTACGACCCGATGGGAAAGAACCAGGTCGAAACCTATAACGTGCCCGACAACGAACGCGCCTATGTGGGTTTTTCGCCGCACAAGCTGGCGTTCCAAACCGCCTGGTTGCTCTACCGCGACCTGAGTTTGGGCGTCACCGGCACTGTGCAAAACGGCACACGCTATGCTTACACCGGTGTTAATGCGCAGGGCGAGGCGACTGGCGAGGATCTTGGCACGCTTACCCTCGTTAACCTGAACCTGATGTACCAGGGGCTTGGTGTTGAGGGTTTGGCTCTCTCGTTGGCCGTGTACGACTTGTTCAACCAGAAACGGGTGTTCATCCAGCCGTATAACAACGCTCATGCGCCGTTGCCGGGGCCGTCGCGTGAAGTCGTGCTGCGGCTCGGTTATGAATTCCCGATGTAGCCGTCGGCAGACGCAACCTCAACGCCAACCTGCCGAAAACGCTTAAGAAGTAGTCAGGGTCACATAAGCGCCTGGGTCGGAGTTGGTGATGCCAAAGGTTCTCGACAGTTGGATAGATGGTTGGCTATCGCGCGCGGCCAAAGGCTTGAACGCGTTACGTCCAGGCACCGATCACGGGGTTCAGCCGGCAGCGGTCGGGAGCGCGCCCGCGGTCATGAACCAAAAACCCGCACAGCCGGTATTTGCTGGCGATCTGGTGGCGCCCAATGACCCACGCGCGACCCAGAGGAACCGTTTGCTGGGTGCGCAGGCAGCGGCGCCGGTGTTGGTGTCAGCCAACAGCTGTATCGCCAGCGCTGACCTCGACTTAGGTTTGCCCGAAGTATTGGGGCGTCGCTACTATCTGTCCCCCGACGGCTACTTGACCACCGGCAGCGGTGCCTCGCCGCGCTATGACGAGAATGGTGCGCTCACGATTTACCGCGCCGCGATGGCATTAGGCCAAGCTGCTGGCGCCCCACTTGCGATTGTGCCGAGCGCTATCAAGGAAAAGCTGTGCGACCACCTGGCTAAAACCTTTGTCGCAAGCACCGATGCAGGGCCACAGTTGACGCTCTGGAAGCTGCGCATGCGCTCTGGCTCGGCCACGCTTCTGTTGGGGTTGATTGAAGCGTGTGGCGGGACCGATGCGGCCTTGAGAGCGCGGGCCGTGGCGCTCTACCTGGCGCAGGCGAATGCCGAGCCGTCGCGCGGTTTGAAGCTTTCGATGTTTCTGAACCTGGAGCGGCTGGAGGCGTCGCTGGCTGCACCCGAACAGGCGCAACTGCAGGCGTTGGGCGAACAGGTCATTCCCGCGCGACCTCCCTACGAAAAATGGTTTGCGAGCGGCAAGCGCGAGCTGTGCGTGCGCCAATATGCGCACAAAGACTGTTGGCGCTACGGCGACCCGATTGCCGCCTACGGGCGTCTGGGTTTTGCGGTTGAGGCGGCCTATGTTGATGAGACTCCACGCCGCTTTGTGCTCACCAAAACCAATCATCAGGCACCGGGTGGGCCGGTATCGATGCGCGTGGAGGTCGTGGAGACGACCGACAATTTGTTCCGTAACATGGACGACGAACGTGTCCACATTGTGTTCTACACCGGTCACTCTAACCTAGGCGGCAACGTTTCGGCAGCATTGCGCAAAGCGCCTGATGCGGTGGGTGACAAGCTGGTGTTGTTGGCTATGTGTCGCGGTAAGCAGAATATCTTTGAGGTTATGGGCAAGTATCCGGGCGCCCACGTCGTGACCACCGATGCGCCGTCGTATTTCCCGTCGGTGCAAAGCATCGCGAGTACGCTTTTGGACGGCTGCTTGAACCTACGCGACTATGCCGAGATGCGCGCCAAGGCGCCGGCCATCTCCGACGAACAGGGTCTCGACAACTACTTCTTCCCGCACGAGGTCCGGCGTTTTGCCTACTACGACGTCGACCAAGATGGTGTTTTGGATGGCCGTGGCAACAGCGTGGATCGCCTGTACAACGTACGCCTTGCAAGCACACCGGGTATGAAGGTGGACGGCGTGGCACGCGTTAACGCGCTGGATGCGCCCGACCTAGATGGCACGCCGATTCTGCACGCTGTGCAGTTTCTTAATACTTACTCGGGTTACCATGTTGAGTATGGGCAGCACGGCTCATGCTTTACGCAGAACGATGTTGAGAGCTTTCGTTCGGGTGGCTGGTTTGAAGGCCCCGACCATGAGCTTGTTCGGTTGACTCGGGCTCAGGAGGCCGGGCGGCAGGTCACCCGAGTTCAAGTCAACAAGTCGCTCGTAGACCAAGCCTGGTACGTGGTAGGGGCCTTGGTGATGTTTGAGGTCGCCCTCAAGCTCCATCAGGAACGTCGCGCACAACTCAAAGCCGACGACACCCTGCGAGCTGCCTTTTTTGCGGGAGCCTATCTGCAGCACATGTGCACGGTGAAAGACGAAGCGTGCGCCGCGATGGGCGTTGTTGCAAGGCTTGCCGGAATGCCGACCTTGCCGTACGAGCCGATCGCGCGCGCCATCGATGTGCTCGAAGATGCGCATCACTTTGCGAGTGATCGCCAACTGGCGATAGTGCGTCAGGCGATCGCCTAACGACCTAAGCATGCTGCGCCACATTAAGATCTGTGCCGGGAGTCTGGCGCTAAGCGTGGCCCTTGGTTGTTCCAAGGTCGTGGCGCCATCGACCGTCGCTGACGTACCCATACCAACCCTGCCGCCGGCAGATTGGCAGTTTCTGGTGGTCGGGGGTGGAGCTTTCCCCGATAGCAACCAGATTTCGATCGAAGACGACACGATGTTGGCCGCCGCGGTGTTAGGTCCACGCGCCCGCGTACTGTTTGCTGGAGGTCGGGGGACGCAAGGCGTGCAGGTAAGTGCTTTGCCAGGGTCCAGCGATGACTTGGTGTGGCAATTGGCGGCGTTGTTTGACCCGCGCCCCAGAGAGCGGTTTCAACCGACGCGTATGCGGACAGCGCTGCCGGCCACGCTGGATGACGTTAAGCGAGACTTTCTAGCGGCATTTCAGGCCGGGCAAGGTGACTTTGCTTTGGTGTTGTTAGGGCACGGTACTCAAGGGGAGGTGCCACAAGAAAATCAGTTCGGCGTCTGGGGGGGCGAGGCGCTGACGCCGCGGGATGTGGCTTTGTGGCAGGCCGAGGCCCATCATCCCCGACGTCTGCGCTTGGTGGTCAGTGCTTGTTTTGCCGGCGGTTTTAGCGCGGCGCTCCACACAGCGGGGGACCCTTCGCAAGCGCTCGCGACGCCAGTAGGCTGTGGTTTTTTCGCGGCCCCGTGGGACGAGGAGTCGAGCGGCTGCGATCCCAATCCCGACCGGCGGGCGCACGAAGGATATGCCGTGCATTTCTTCAACGCGCTAACGGGCCGCGATCGGCAAGGCAAGGTGCTGCCTTTGTCGGTGTTAGATTTGGACCATGATGGTCAGGTGTCGGCGTTGGAAGCGCATATGCGCGTGGTGGTCGCTGCCCAGAGCTTCGACCGGCCAACCATCACGTCACATGAGTGGTTGCGTGCACACGCTCCCGTCACGGGGCCGATGACGCCGGTCGTGCTCCCTGAGGAGGAGGCTGTCCTGGCAGAGCTTGGAGCGAAGCTGGGCAATCCCAGTTCGGCAACGGCCCAGGCACAGCTGGATGAGTTACAAGCACAGTTGGACGCGGCCAACGATGCGTTGCATGAAGCCCAAGCGGCTGAGGAGTCTAGTTATCGGCAGGTCGCTGCGGCGCTGTTGACCCGTTGGCCGGCGTTGAACGATCCCTGGCACCCCGACTTTCGCCCCACGCTGCAACGTGAGGCGACGGACATCAAGCGCTTCCTGCGTGAAGCGATCAGCGTGGCTTTGCACCGACAGACGATGGCCGCAGTGGATGTGCTCCAGGCGCAGGTGGATTCCCTGATGCTGATGCGGGCGCCCTGGGCTCGCTGGGTGCAAGCGCATACCGCCCGTGACCTTGCGGCGCGTCTCCGTCATAAAGGGGGTGGGGATTGGCAGAGCTTCGAAGCCATCCGTGCCTGTGAGCGTGTACCCTTAATACCCAGGAGATGAGTGATGGCAGTGGAACTGTATTCGCATGGGGCGGCTGGGGAAGTCACCGGGTCAAAACATTTCTTGAAGAGTGACCGGGCGACTCTCATGGTGGATTGCGGCGCCTTTCAAGGGCATCGAGAAGAGGCCGACCGCAAGAATCGCGAATGGCCATTTGCCGCGCGCGAGCTGAGCGCAGTGGTTCTCTCGCATGCGCACTTCGACCACTGTGGGCTGTTGCCGCTTTTACCTAAGCATGGATACACCGGCAGCGTACACGCGACGCCTGCGACCCGCGATTTGGCGAGCCTGGTGCTGATGGACTCAGCGAGCATTCAAGCCAAAGACCTGGAGTACCTGCGCAAACAAGCGAAACGTCGTGGTGCGGCGCTGGAGAAGCAACCGCTGTACGGTGAGAATGAGGTGGTCGAGTCGTTAAACCTCTTCACCACCATTGGCTATCGTCGCAGCTTCATTCCAGCCGACGGCATGCGTGCGACCTTCTATGATGCCGGCCATATTTTAGGTTCGGCGCAGACGGTGGTGGAGGTGGCACAAGGCACCAACACGATGCGAGTGGCGTTTACTGGGGATCTGGGGCGGCGCGGCATGCCGATCCTACGCGATCCGGAGACGCTCCCGGGCGTGAACTACCTGGTCATCGAGAGCACGTACGGCAACCGCCGCCACGACCCAATGATCGAGGCTCAACAAAAATTGGCCGACGTGATTGTGCGGACGGCGAACCGCGGCGGCAAGATCATCATTCCGGCCTTCGCATTGGAGCGCACCCAAGAGCTGATCTACGCGCTCAACCAGCTGCTTGCTGCGGGCAAGGTGCCCAAGCTCCCGGTGTTCGTGGACAGTCCGATGGCCACCAATGCCACTGCGATCTATCGCGTGCACCAAGAGTGCTACGACGCCGAGACGAGGCGTGATTTCTTGGACAAGCATCAAAACCCTTTCGGCTTCGACGATTTGAATTACGTGTCGAGCATCGCTGAGAGCAAGTCGCTCAACGCCCTCAAGGGCCCCGCTATTATCATTTCGTCTTCGGGGATGTGCGAAGCCGGGCGCGTGCTGCACCACCTGTTGAACAACGTCGAGAACCCGAACAACACCATCCTCATCGTCGGCTACATGGCCGAGAATACGTTGGGGCGGAAGATCTTGGAGCGCCAACCCGAGATCACGATATTCGGTGAGCAGCGCAAACTGAAGGCCGAGGTGACAAAACTAAATACCTTCAGCGCGCACGCCGACTATGAGGACATCTTGGCGCATGTGCGCTGCTTAGACCGTGCACAATTGCAGCGGGTGTTCTTGGTACATGGTGAAGTTGATGCGCAGACCCATCTGAAGAAGCTGTTGGAAGCTGCAGGTTACGCCACCACCGTGATGCGGCCGGGTGAGCATTACGCGCTGTAGATCCCACGCCAGCCTTGCATCGAGGTTTGAGGCAAGGGTGCGCTATGGACACAAAAGTTGGGTCAACCTTCGTTGCCGCTATCGGAGAAGCCACGGCCGCCGTAAGGGCGACGCTCTCGGGCACCTCGAAAACCGGCACCTGGGTCGCGGTCGCGGGCCTCGTTGACGCGAATCTTGCGGCCATCCAGCTCTTGCGCATCCAATTCCTTCACCACCGCTTCGGCCTCTTCCGACGAGCCCATCTCAACAAAGCCGAAACCTCGCGATTGCCCGGTGACGCGATCGGTGACGATGCTGGCGCTGGCAACATGGCGGCCGCCCCGGGAAAAAAAAGCGCGCAGGCTATCTTCAGTGGTGTCGTACGACAGATTCCCGATGTACAGCTTGGTCTTCATGCAACTGCCTTGCGTTCGTGGTTTGAGAGCCTAAGGGGCCCAGGCGCTCGCCGACATTTGTTCACTCCGGCGCGTCTATACTCTAACTTTTTGAGGGACTTCCAGTCTCAAACCGCCGGCACATAAGTAGAACCAGCTGCCCAGGCCTGGTATGCTTCAGGCCTTGAGATGGGGGTTACCGTCGTGGGGGCCAGTGAGGATACGCCAGCGGTGCACCCGGGTGAGGCAACCGAGAGTTATCGGGTCATCGAGCAAATCGAAGATCTCGATTTTCGTCTAGCGCTAGATGACCACGGCGCGGTCATGCTGCGCACCACGTTGGCGTACGACCTGCACGTGCGTCCCGCAGCTTTTTTGTTCGCCCGCCTGAATGAGTCCGACCTCCTGTCGCAGCTGAGCCTGCGGCGTGTTGGGCAACCTGAGTGGACCGACTTCCAACCGTTGTCGCTCGTGTCGCAGGCGTTACACCGCGGCGAGGAGATCGAGATTCGCGTTTTGCCGCCCGTCTCCAAGGCGATGTTGCTCAAGCTTATGGCCGTGTTTCGCGAATGCCCGTTGTACCGCGACTACACGGCTCGCTCTGAGCGTGCCCAGGCTATGACTGAGCTCGTGATGGCCGATCCGGACGAGTTTGTGGGCGAGTTTGAATCCGAAGATAAAGGCTTTTCGCTCATCAAATTGAATATCGAGAACTTTATTATCGGCCACGTCACCGAGATTGAAGGCTATCTGATGCGCCATATCGGTGCGCACAAGCTGACGTGGGATGGGTTGCACGAGGGGCTGCGGCGTTTGTTATGTGGCGAGTTTGAAACCTTCGGCATCTTGTCGTTGGACGTGCCGCTCGACAACCTGATGCAGACTCGCGACATGTGCTACCACTTGCACTTTCAGCAGATCGAACGGCGCCGCAAGATTCCCTACGCTGTCTTTGGCGTGGAATGGGGGCGGGAATATGGCCTCTCATGGCGGCGCAAGCAGACCGCTCGGCATCGTTTCTTTTACGAACGCGAAAGCGAGTTCTACCGCGACTTGTACTTGGTATTGGTGTTGCGAGAGCGCGGGCGACTGGAGCGCTTCGTGGCGCAGTGGCGAGATCGCTTAGAGTATTCGCTGCAATTGCGTCGCAACCTGCGCCGTGAAATTGCGCGCTTCGAATCAGAGATGGGAAGTTTTTCGCCAAACTTCGATGTCCCCAGTGATTTCCGCAGCCACATTCACCTGATGGGTGAGATGGCGATCAAGGACTTGTCGCGGCTCACCTCCTATTTTGAGCTGCTGTTGGCAGGGCGCATTTCACTATCCAATGTTCCGGAGATGCCGGCCTTCACACCTACGGAAGCCAAGCCGGTCGATTGAGGGTTACGTTTTCGTGCGTAGCGCGAGTGCTGGCGAGAGGCTGTGCGCTGTGTCATCCTGCGCGCCGCGCTTTGGCACCGGGGCGTCCTGGAGGGTGGTAACATGATGACAGCGTTGGTCGTTTCGCTGCTGGCTGCGTCGATGCCGACGACGACGTCCGCGGATTCATTCGTGTGGCGTGGTACGCGCGTGCCCGTGGTGGCGCGGCAAGACGTTTGGGTGGTGGAGACGCCTGTGGCCGCAAGTGACAGGTTGGCGCAACTGCTCGATGCGCATCACGTGACGGTGCTTGAAGTGGTGCGCCCTCAACATCGCCAGATCAGCTTGCTAGACGTTGCAGGGCTCGGTGGTGGGGCCAAAGCGGCGCTGCACACGGCTTTGGCCGGTGTGGGCGTATTCTTGTTGCCCGTGCGTAGCCATTTATTACACGAGGCGCGGCCCAGTGTACTTTTGGATCGTTTCGTACTTGCCCGTTTTGCCACCCCCATGTCGGCGGAGGAGCTTGCGAGTTTAGGAAAAACACTAGGTTTTTCGGTGGAGCGGCAGTTCCACTTTGCAACGGGGGTGATGCGCCTTGAAACGGTTGATGCGCGCGCGGCGCTGACGCTCGCCAATCGACTAACCCAGGCGAAGCAGGTGCGTTACGCGCAGCCCGACTTGCTCGTGCGGCCCCAGCTGTATGCTGCGGCTCCCGTGGACGATTTCTTTGCCGCTCAGTGGCATTTGGCGAGTGCTCCGGGCATCGGCGCGGTGACTGCGTGGGCGCAGACCTGGGGGAGTTCGAGCGTCGTGGTCGCGGTGGCCGATACCGGTGTGGAGATGGACCATCCGGAGTTCACGCAGGCCGGCAAGCTGCTCTTCCCTCTCGATGTCTATGACGACGACACCGATCCGACGCCGCCACCTACGAGCGATGCCGAGGCGGCGCTGGTGGATGGCCATGGAACCAGCTGCGCAGGACTCGTGGCGGCACCGGCAAACGTCGGTGGAGCATCGAGCGGTGGCAGCATTGGAGTGTGTCCCGATTGTTCGCTGATGCCGATCCGTCTCGGACCGGGGAGCGGCTTCTGGAGTCTGGGCACGCTGGTGACTGTGTTCGACCACGTGCGTGAAAACGGCGCTCAGGTGATGTCCAACAGCTGGGGGTTGGGTCCGTTCTATCTGCCAGAGATGGTATACGACGCTCTGGATGCTACGGTGGCGGCGGGCGTCAGCGTCTTTTTTGCCGCAGGCAACGGCGCCGGCACTGTGGCGCCGCGCGACCTGGTTTCAAGCCCAGGTGTGATCGCAATTGCAGGCGTGTCGCAAGCGAGCGAACACGTCTCCTACAGCGATGCCGGGCCCGCGGTTGACCTGGCTGCTCCGACGATGGAGGTGGCCGACCAGATTTTCGGTTGCCCGGATGGCCCGGGCATCGAAACCACCGATATGACCGGCTCCGCCGGTTTCAGTCCGCAGATGGACGATCTGTACAGCGGTTTTTTGTGCGGCGCTGATTGCACAGTGCACGACGATTACACCTGTTTCTTTTCGGGAACGAGCGCCTCGTGCCCCATTGCCGCAGGCGCGGGCGGACTGCTCTTGTCGGCGCAGCCTGGGTTGAGCCCAGATCTGTTGCGCTACGTGCTTGCCCACTCGGCCGACAAAGTGGGTAACGCAGCCTACGACGGCGCGGGTTGGAACGACCAGCTGGGTTACGGACGCGTCAACCTGCCTAACGCGCTCGCCCTGGCAGCCGACCCCGGATGTAGCCCCATCCCTGAGATCGAGGCTGCATGTGCCGACCATCTCGACAACGATTGCGACACCTTTGTGGATGAGGCCGATCCCGACTGTGGCTTTGTGTTCCCCAAGTCAGTGGATTCATCGGCACTGGGTCAACAGTGCACGCCAAGCGCCTACGCCGAGGATGAGGTCCACTGTGGTTTTGATCTCGGTTGCATGACCTTGGGTGAACCAAGCATGTTTGGCGGCTCAAGCGGCATCTGCCTGATGGCGTGTGAGAGCACTTGTCCGGATGGCCAAGCCTGCCTGTTAGGCAGCGACGGTGCTGGTTACTGTCTGCCTACGTGCGCAAGCGGCAGCGGTTGTCCTTCGGGATTCAGCTGTGCAGAACCCGCCACACCCGCGACAGCCACCGAGTTGCTCTGTTTGATCACCTGTCGCAGCGCCAACGATTGTCCCAGCGACATCACCTGCAACACCGCGACACATGTCTGCGGCGGGATAGGGGGAGGCGACGATGGTGACGGTGGCGACTCGGAGATCACTCACAGCCAGGGCGCCAAGCCAACTCCAGATGCCAGCGGTTGCAGCTGCCGCGCGCAGCTCACCTCACCCGCATGGGCGTTGGTGTGGCTGGCGCTGGCGAGACGTAAGGGGCTTCGCTCTCGCAAGTCACAGAGGCATTGCCATTAACGCCTAGCGACAAGCCTCGCATGCGGGCGTCATACCCGATGCGCTCATGCCAGTGTTGTATGAGCGTAAATGACGGTAGGGGTAACGGCCTTCCTAGCCGTTGACGATACAGCCATACACCACCAACGGCGTGACGTTGCCACTCTTGATGCGCTCGCAGGCGTCGCCGTGGAACACCACCTGACCTTTGGGCGGCGCCGCGCTATCGAGCTCCCAGCCTTCCTGAGCTGTCTCGTCACGGGTGACCCGCTCTTCGATGCCATCGTGTTGGAAGTAAACGTAGAGCAAGCTTGGGTCCTCGGGCACGCTGCTGAGCGCAAACGAGCAGGAAGAGACCTCGCCAATGATGGTGCCCAGCTCCGTCACCAAGCTCGCGGCGTTGTTGGCCTCGTAATAGCAGGTGGCCGTGGTTTGTTGGCAGGTGGCCGACCCAGTACAGGCCCCAGTCAACCAGGTGCAGCCCGCTGCACTGCAAGCCGTGTTGGTGCTGTAGGCAGTGCAAGCTTTGGCTGAGCAGCTGGCGCCATTCCACTGGCAGCCTTTCGCAACGCACAGACCCTCTTCCTTAAGGTTGGCGCAGGTGAGCGGTAGCGCGCACTTTGCTTGGGCGCCGTGATCGGCGTAGCAGTTTAGCGGCGCACTCACCCCTTCGAAGGCAAAACCAACCACGTACGAGGTTACGGCCCTCGGTAAATTCCTAAGGGAATCCAGGGCCTTATCGACCTTGCAGGTGTAATCGGTGTTACGGCAGCCAGCGATGGCATCCACGTCGCCGTTGGCGGCACCATCGGTCACGAGGACGATGTAGCTGTTGCGGTCGGCGGAGGCGATGCCGGCATCGGCAGGGGCTGCCACCAAGCGGCGCAGCGTTGGACCCGTGGGGGTGCCACCGCCCGGATAGGTGGTGTTCAGGAAATTCATGATGTCGGTGCGTTTGTCGTCGGCCACGGGCACGTTTGCGACCCCGGCTTCATAGTTGGGATGGCACTCCGCCGCGGCGGCCTTGTCGCTCACGCAGGTGCCCGCCCCATCGGTGCAGTAATCCAAATCGCACGAACAGTAGTTGCAATGAATGTCGCAAGCGCTACCGCCGCACCACTGTCGCGGATAGGTGGTCAGCCCAAACCGAATCACGTCAGAGTATGCGTTGGTGATGCTATCGATGGCACTCTTGGCGTGCTCCCAGCGCGTGGCCAAGCCGCAATTGGGGGTGACCTCGGGCGTACAAGCAAGACAACTGGTGGGCGAGCCCTGAGCGCACAGACCGCAGGCCAGGTCGTCGCCGGCACCCCCACAACAGCCGCCACCATCTTGGATCTCGCGGCCCTGGCATATTTGGGTGCTGCCTGAACGATCTAGCACAATCAGAACGTTGGGTTTGACTCGCGTGGCATCGAACGATTGGTCGCCACAACCAGCGGCGCGTTCACATACGAAGGCTTCGTTGCAGACTTCGCCAGGCTGGCAATCCGTGCTGCGTAGGCAAAGCGACTCACTCAAACAGCCCAATCCAGCCGCGCAGCGCTCTCCCACGGGGCAATTGCCATCGCAGGGGGTTGTGCCTTCGCAGGTAAACGTGGCGAGGTTGCAGGTGAAGCCAGGTGTCGGGCAGTCGCCATCGGCCAAGCAGCGCGTGGCGGCTAAACAGACGTGGGTGTTGTCGGGCGGATAAGGGTTGCTGACACTGCAATGTTCCGGCAAATCGCAGCAGCTCTCGCCTATGGGGCAGCAACTTGGATTGGCTCGATCTTCTAAGGAGCACTGCGTCCGTAATGCGCCCGTGACGTTCCCGGCAGTACAGACCTTATCGGGGGCAGGCACGCAGCGTTTTTCAGCGCACTGAAATCCCGGGGCGCAGTGCGCGTCGATACGGCAGTCCCCAGCGCCCAAGCATGCGCCATCCAAGCACATCGTGCCTTCGGCGCACTCCTGCTGCACGCAGCAACCATCGGGCGGGCGGCATTCACCGGTCGCGCAGCAGTACTCATCGGTGCCACGACAATCGGCGCTTTCGGCGCAGGTGCCACAGGCACGGCAGCGCAGGGTGGTGTCGCAGCACATCTCTGGGCCGCACTGGTCATCGGTGGTGCAAACCTCGTTGTGTTTGCACTGTCCGGAATCCGCGTCGCAGTGTTCACCCGCTTTGCAGTCCTCGTCGCAGCGGCAGGTGTCGACCCAGCTACAGGTGGCGCATTGCCAACTCTCGTCGCAGACTTGTGGAGCATAGCTGGGGCAACTGCAGCGCAACCCTTGATCGCAATCTTGGTTCACGGCGCAGGTGTCGTCGGGGATGCAGTTGCCAGCGTTACTGCAAAACTCGTTCACAGGACAGCACCCATTCAAGTTGAGCGGGTTGCAGGCGATACACGCACATTGCCCACGGGTACAAATTTCGCCTGGTTCGCAGCTGCCTTGCGGGTGTTCCTCGGAGCATTCCTCGGTGACCGCAACGCAGGTCGGGCCCGGGTCACGGCACGCGAAGCCCCAAGCGCACAGGCCCATGCCTGTGTCAGGTGTGCAAGGATCGACCGCAAGCGGGGTGCAGTAGCCGCGTAGGCATGAGAAACCAGGCGGGCAATAGCCAGCGGGGTTGGTGGCTGTGCAGGCGTCAGGGTCGGCTGGGCGCAGGCAGCTGCCATCACGGCAGGTCGCACCATCGGGGCAGAGACCTTCGGGGACAGTTTCAGAGCAGCGGTTTTCATCCGTGATCGTGACGCAGCTGCCATTCACGCAGGCGTCGATCGCAAGGCAATCGCAGTAGTCGACGTGCTCAGGATCGAGGCACAGCCCGTCGCGGCAAACCAAACCATCGGGGCAATAGAGCGGCACAGCGGTGGTCGAGGTGGCGTTGGTTTCGAGTGTGCACGGCGAGGTGTCGACGCAGACATCGCCTTGACAAACGCTCAGTGCCGGGCAGCCGCGTTCGCAGCGTACGGTACCCAACATGTCTTCATCGAGAACCAAGAGTCCACCGCAGCCGTGGAGGGCGGCAGACACCGAAGCCACCATGATAGCGCGCATCATCCACATGGCTATCACCATAACGGATCTGGTTGCTGTCGGCCACGGGGCGATTGCCGCCGCGCGCGTGCCCACCGACAGGTGAGCTGCTATAGTCCTTACCAAATCTGTTGGTTGGCTAGGCCGAGGAGCGTTATGCGGCATACCTTCATGCGTTGGTGTTTGGGGTCCGGGCTATTCGCGTTGGTTGCCTGCCACGGCATCGTGAACGGAAGTGACGACACTGAAGAACCATGTGTGGAGTTGACCGATTGTCCGTGCCAAACCACGGCTGATTGCAAGGGTGGGCGGCATTGTTTGTCATGGCAAGATTCTGGTTACTGTATTGCGGCCTGCGGCGGTGGCTGCACCGATGGTTATCGCTGTGAAGCCCTTCCTGGCGCCGATGGCAGCACTGAGCTGGGCTGCCTCCCTCCCGCGCGGGCGTTGTGTGAATCGTGCAGTCGTGACGAAGACTGCGGCGGCGCAGGCGATCATTGCGTGACGTTGGGCGATGGCTCGTATTGCGGCAGCGCCTGCCCTGCGGCCGGTTGTCCCACTGGCTATGTTTGTAATGATGCGGTGAGCGTGGCCGGCGTGCCGGCGCAGCAGTGTGTACCCACCACAGACTCTTGTCATTGCCGTCCCGGCGGCGGCGGTTATGCACGCAGCTGCACCCGCGTTACGATGTACGGGACTTGCGTCGGTGTTGAGAGTTGCACGCCGACAGGCGAATGGACACCTTGCACCGCCGATGTGCCTCGCGAAGAAGTGTGCAATGGCTTAGACGATGATTGTGACGGTTGGGTGGACAATGAGGACCCAACCTTGGCTCCGCCTGCCGATGCGTTGAGTTTTCCAACTTGCTCGAACGGACCCGGTTGCGCGGGCGTGTACGTCTGTGGTGAAGACGATACCGGCGCAGTTGACTGGCAATGCACCGCATCCGCTGGTGAGGCTGAGCGCTGCAACGGTGATGATGATGACTGCGATGGCACGGTGGACAATGGCTTTCGGGATGCCGATGGCTACTACTTGGATGTGCAGCATTGCGGCGCGTGCAATCGCTCCTGTGTGACCGGCATCGCCAACTTGGCATCGGTCGGCGAAGGGGTCCTGCCGAGCGACGTCGCGCGCTGTGAACTCAACGAGGGTGTCCCGACGTGTGTCGCAGTGCGCTGCGCACCAGGCTATTCGCCGTATCCGGGGGGTGAGCATCCGACGGTGTGCTTGCCTGTGGCCGCTGTGGCCTGCCTGCCTTGTGCAACGGGTGCGTCTTGTAGCGGCTCAACAGATGTTTGCCTGCGGGTAGGCACGGACGAGGGTCTCACGTGCGCTCTCGATTGCTCTACCACATCTCCCTACAACGTCATTGAGCCGTGCACCGGCGCGGCGGGCGAACAAGGTTGCTGCCCAGCGCAGTTCACCTGCCAATCTCAGGGTGAGGCCTCGGTGTGTCTGCCAAGTTCCGGTACCTGCCAGTGTGACGCATCGACGATTGGCTTGTTGCGGCCGTGCACGATGAGCGGAGCATCGGGCTCTCGGTGTTTGGGTTACCAGGTGTGCGAGAGCGATGGCGAAGGGGGGGCGCGCTTCTCCTCCTGTGATGCCTCGTCGACCACGCGTGAGTTGTGCAATGGCGTCGACGACGACTGTGATAACGCTGTGGATGAGGACTACGTCAACCAGCATGGGGGCGGCACCTACGACACCGACCAGCATTGCGGTGGTTGTGGCGTGAATTGCCAAGACCGCTGGAACCCGGCAGCTCATCACGTGGTGGGTAACTGCAACCTGACGGGAGCACCTCATTGTTCATTCGATCCCGCAGCCTGCCTGGAGTTGCCCGGACCGGGCGGCAAGGCGTGCGATGTCGGTTGCACCGGGGCACAGGTATGTATGACCCGCGCTATCGCGGGCGTGCGTTACGACTATTTTCAATGTGCCGTGCCGTGTACGAGCAGTTCCCAATGCTCCGGCGGCTATAGCTGCAACGACGGCGCCTGTGAGGCCAATTGCACGGTGGGGGCTGCTGGCGACAGCTTTTGTGCCACCACTCATGGATCCCTTGCGCGTTGCATCGCAGGGCGTTGTCAGGTGCGCTACCAATGGCGCGACCGGGATGCCCGGCAGGTGACCGGGTGTGAGTGCCCGGCTCCCGTGGATGCGGGGGTCGACGAGCCGCGCGTGTTTGCCACGTATCCCGATGGCGGCGAACTCTATCTGGATACCGATTGCGACGGCATCGATGGTGCCGCAGCGTCGGCGGTGTTTGTCTCGGCGGCCAATCAGGGCGTGGCCGATGGCTCGCGTGCGCAACCGTTCCGCACGATCGCCTTGGGGCTCACGGCATTGCAGGGTGACCCGAGCAAGCGCACGGTGCTCGTGGCCACCGGGTTGTATCGCGAAAACGTGCGACTATTTTCGGGTGCTCGGATCTACGGTGGCTACTCCTCCGATTTTGTGTGGCGGGACATCGTGCAGTTTCCCACGACGATCGCGGGTGTCGAACCAGATTGGGCCGCGCCCGGACACGAGAACGCCACCGTGAGCGCCGATTGTGGCGCCACGACCTTTTCGGCGCTTACCGAGGTCTCTGGGTTCACCATTTATGGCTACGACGTCAGTTACGTGCCGGCCGCGGGCGAGAGCGGCAAGAGCAGCTACGCGGTGTGGCTGAATAGCTGTAGCAACGTTGTGCACATTACCAATAATCAGATCTTTGCTGGTCGCGGCGGCGTCGGCGGGGCAGGCGTCGATGGCAGTGTGGGAACAGCAGGCGGCAACGGCGGCCCTGGTTTGGATGCGCGGCCTTGCTGCGACACTGGGGTTTGCCAGAACTGCGGGGGTACGTTGGCTGGCGGTGGTGCTGGGACCAACGCTACGTGCGCCACCGCAAACGGTGCCGTGGGGGATACCTCCACCGCCACCGACACGCGGCGCGGGAACTACAACTGTACCGACCCCTACTGCGCCTTGAACTGTCGCTATGACTGCACAGTTGATGCCGCAGCGAATGGGACGAGTGGTGCCGATGGTGGCGATGGTTCGACGCCAGCCAATGCAGGGGGCACGGGCTGCGTGGGGAGTGTCGGCAGCGTGGTTGCTGGCATGTGGCTAGGGAGCGCGGGCGGCGCTGGGGTTGCCGGCACGGCGGCCGTAGGTGGCGCTGGTGGCCAGGCTGGCCCCTGGGTCGGCTATGGCACGCATAGCAATCCCCCCGGAGCCACGGGTTGCCTACCCGCCGAGCTCTACAATCGCGGTGACTTTGGTGGCACCGGGGGTGGCGGCGGCGCGGGCGGATGTGGCGGCGCAGGCGCTTTGGGCGGCAGCGGTGGTGGCGGCGCTTTCGCTGTTTTTGTGTACCTGAGCGCTGCAGGCAACTATCCGGTGGTGCAGGGCAATCGCGTTGAGGGCGGCAGCGGTGGCGTTGGTGGCGCGGGTGGCTTTGGCGGACCGGGCGGCGGCGGCGGCTTGGGTGGGCTTGGCGGTGAAGCGCTGAACCCCTCCTGGTGCTCCGGCGTGGGCGGCAACGGTGGCCGAGGTGGCATTGGGGGCAGTGGCGGCGGTGGCGGTGGTGGTTGTGGCGGCGTGTCCTACGCGATTGCGGGTCGGAACATCGCTGGCGCTGGTTATGCGACTGCCAATGAGCTTCTGAGTGCTGGTTCGGGCGGTGTTGGCGGTTTTGGGGGAGCATCCCCAGCCACCGCGCCTACCGCCAAAGGCTCTGCGGGTTCTACCGGGGCTGCCGCAACGTTTATTTCCTTTCCATAGAGGTTGTGATGTCGATGCAATACCTCCAGGCAAATCGGGTCGGCCAGGCTACTACGCGTTGGGTGCTTGGGTGCGCAATGGCGCTGGGCATGGCGGGCTGCTCCAGTTCGTCCACAAGTGGCAACAACGGCGGTGATCCGGACGTGGGCGATACCACGGTGGTTGTTCGCGAATTCGGCGAACCGTGTGGAGGTTTGCAGGAGTGCGCCTCCGGGTTGTGTATCGATGCCGGAAATGGCGCGTTCTGCTCGCGTGGCTGTGCTGAGGGCTGTCCACAGGGCTGGGAATGCAAAACCGCCGCGTTGGGGAGCGCTCCTGATGTCTGCGTTCCGACGTTGAACAACCTGTGCATGCCGTGCTCAGCAGATGCGCAGTGCGGCGCGGCGGGCGACCTATGCCTGACCATCGGGGGTGCACAGTTCTGCGGCCGGGATTGTGCCTTTGTCGCGTGCCCGCAAGGCTACGAATGCACCGATGTGAGCCGAGCCGAGGGTACAGCCAAGCAGTGTCTGCCCGAAAATGACACCTGTGACTGCACCACACTCACTGCCGGGCTTACGCGAGGTTGCAATGTGCGCAACGCGAATGGGGTCTGTTACGGCAGTGCCACCTGCGATCCTGCACTCGGATTTACCGGATGCGATGCGGCAGTGCCCCAGGTCGAAAGCTGCAACGGCGTGGACGACGATTGCGATGGCTTTGTGGATCATCTGGACCGTTCGGTGGCCTATCCCGACGGCAGCGCTATCTGTGCCTACGGCGTTGGTTGCAGTGGCAGCTACCGCTGCATCGAACAGACACCCGGCGCCTTCGCTTGGCAATGCCACTATGCCTCTGACCTCACCGAACAATGCAACGGCGTGGACGACAACTGCGATGGTGTGGTGGACGAGCCCTTTACCACCGACCATGCGGGTGTTCGCTTGTACGATGTGAGTACCGCCAATTGTGGGGGCTGCGGCAACAATTGCGATGTGTTGTTGACGTATGCCACCGGCACCGTGTGCGTGGCCTCGGCCACGGAAGCCCATTGCGCACCCGTGGCGTGTGCAGAGGGCGCTTTCCTTTCCGGTGATGGCCTGCGCTGCCTGCCTGTGGTGTCGACGTTGTGCCATGCCTGTGCCTCCGACTTGGACTGTCAGATGCCAGGCTCGCACTGTTTGCCGTTTGCCGATGGTGCGTCGTACTGCGGCCGAGATTGTTCGCCGGCCTCGGTGTTTGGCACGAGCGACGCGCCGTGCACGGGGACCGTTGGCACCCAAGATTGCTGCGGCGCGGGGTACCAATGTGTGTCAGTGAGCGGAGGTTTTGGTGCGGCGCTACAGTGCCTACCTCAAAGTGGCACCTGTGCTTGCGATGCCGACAGTGCCGGCGTGACCCGCGAATGCTCGGTGCCCAATGCAGCGCTGCCGACGCAGCCGTGCCGAGGCGTGCAAGCGTGCGGTGCAAATGGCGCGGGTTATGGCTGGAGCACCTGCGCGGTCGACCCCACTGTGGTGGAGTTGTGTAACTACCGGGATGATGACTGCGATGGCGAAGTGGACGAGGACTTTATCGACACGATGGGTGGC
>JAKLEG010000490.1 GCA_022703175.1 Myxococcota bacterium
TGGGGATGGATCTCCAGCACGCGGTGATGTTCGATTTCAACCCAACCACCTGTGGGGCGGCGCTTTTACCTTGGGTGGTGTGGGCGTTCGAGCGAGAACGACCAGTGGCGTTTGGCTTAGCGCTCGCGGCGGTGGCGCTCACCAAAGAAAACCTGGTGCTCTACGCCCTGTGTTTGTGTCTGACGCTGGCCATTAGCCCGAGGCGCCGCCTACCGCTTGCGGCAGCGACGTTGCTGGCGGTCTGGTTTGTCGTGGAGATGAAGCTCATTTTTCCGCTGTTTGCCCAAAGTGGCTTTCGACACATGCGTTTCGATGCCCTTGGCAACACTTGGTCGGAGCTCGTGACGACCGTGTTGGCCCAGCCGGTGCGGGCGTTGGGGTTGCTGTTGACCCCGGGGAACAAGATCAACGGGTTGCTGCTGCCGTTTTCAAGTGTCGCGTTTGCCTGCTTTTTAGCGCCACGCTGGGGGTTGGCGTTTCTACCGGTGATCTTGGAACGGTTTTGGTCCAGCCACGCGAATCGTTGGTGGGGCTTTCACTATGGTGCGGGGATTGGCGTGTTGGCGGTGTTGGCGACCATCGACGGGCTTACCAACCTGAGAGCCTGGCGGCCGCAGCGGCGCGACTGGCTGGGGGTCGCGGTGGTGGCTGTGCTGGCTAGCACAGTGTTGGTTGGCACGCTGGGACGTTTTGGCATGGGGCCTTTGTGGCTCTACCGGCACAGTTATTACACGACGCCTGCCGACCGGGTCGATGCCATGGCTGTGATCCAGTTGATTCCTGCGGGGGCGAGCGTCGCAGCGCAGAACCACCTGTTGCCGTATCTGAGTGCTCGGCGCGAGATCTGGGAGATTCACCGCCCGATCCGCGCCGACTATGTGGCCTTGGACCTATGCCAGGATGCATGGCCGTTTGAGAAGGAGTATTCGCGCACCCTGGCGCTTGAGCTCTTGCGGCAGGGCTACGGTATTTTGGCCTGCCAAGGTCAGGCGCTGGTGTTGCAACGCGGGGCGCCGTCCGTGCCTTGCGCGGCACTTGAGCCGCCACTGTAAGGTGCGGGGTCTATGTAGGCATGTGTATGTCTAGACGCTTTGACCCCCTTAGGGTGGGGTGTTAGCGTCCACGCCGTGAAGGGCTTTATTTTAGCAGCTGGGTTTGGGCAACGCCTGCGCCCCATTACTGAGTCGATTCCCAAGCCGCTATTGCCGGTGGGGAACCTGCCGCTCATCGGCTACGCCATCAAGCTACTGTCGTACCACGGCATCACCGAGCTCATTATCAACCTGCATCACCAGGGCAAAGCGATCAAAGATGCGCTGGGGGATGGCTCAGACTGGGGTGTGCAAATCACCTACAGCCAAGAGGATGAGATTCTGGGCACGGGTGGCGGTCTGAAGCGAATGCATGCAGTGTTGGAAGAGGGCGGACCGTTTGTGGTGTTAAACAGCGACACCATTCAAGATGTCGATCTGCACCGGCTCATCGCCGTGCATAAAGAGAACCACGCGTTGGCGACCTTGGTGTTGCGCAGTGATCCGCGCCAAGGCGAGTTCGGTCAGATCGAGGTCGACCCCGAGGGGCGGATTCGGCGCATTCTCGGCCAAGGGGAAGCCTGCGCCAAGCTTACGCCCTATATGTTTGCCGGCGTGCACATCATCGAGCCACGCCTACTTGAGTATATTCCCCCCGACGTGAATACCTGCATCATGCGCTACGCCTACACCAAGGCGCTGGAACATGGTGACCCGCTGTTCAGTATGGTGAGCGATGGTTACTGGAGCGATGCCGGCACACCCGAGCGCTATTTCGAAGCCAATGTCGATGCGTTGAATCAGAAGATGCCCTTGCGCCATGCTGACCCCCTGGCTGGCTATGCCGTGGAGCCGCGTCGGGTTGTGGCTGACGTGGTGCGCATGGGGGCCGACGTGCATCTCGGAGAGGCGGTGGAGATCAAGCCGCCGACGCTCTTGGGGGACGGCGTCAAATTGGGGGATCGCGCAAGTATCGGCCCGTACTGCGTTGCAGC
Organism: Myxococcota bacterium; assembly: GCA_022703175.1. Classification (GTDB taxonomy): domain Bacteria; phylum Myxococcota; class XYA12-FULL-58-9; order XYA12-FULL-58-9; family XYA12-FULL-58-9; genus JACRCV01. The sequence continues at coordinate 2,027 of JAKLEG010000490.1, forward strand.
GACCAAGGTGCAGCTCGGCAAAGAAGCGCGCGCCTCCCACGCGATCCTGCTTGAAGGTGCAAAGCTGGATGCCGGCGAAGCGGTGGAGCGAATAATCGTTGGCAAGAAGGCGCGGCTACCCTTCGCGTGGCCCGCCAAGTCGTAAACGCTCTGCTTTGGGAGTTGCGCGCGCTGGGCCGTAGGGTTGGGAGCGACCCTACGACCCGCACGCAAGGAGAAGGAGCGACCCCGGGTTAACCCAAGGTCCTTTCTCATCCACGTGAGCCTAAGGCGGGGGAACGACCGTCTTCGCTCACATGCTTTCCCTTAGAGCAACAGCCATGCCAGCATCGAAAGACCCGGAGTTGGACGCCATCTCCTTAGGATTCGGACAGATTCGCTGTCGCGTGTCGACAAGGCATGTCTCCCACTGGAAACGTGAGCGCCAGATCGCGACATGAATGTCGCACTTGGAGTCTAGCGCATGACCTTTTTTCTTAATAAAGACGGGGAGTTGGCGTTGTCATTTGGTGATCTAGATCACACACCAAGTGGTTGATTCGGCAAGCGATTTTCATGCCGCTCGCACCTTTACGCACCGCCGTCTGAGCGTTGTGATCTGCCTCACGTGGGTCTGCTGACGTTTGTCATCACCGCGGCCGACCGAGCTACAAGAGATCTCGGATAGAGAGCGCCGCCATCAGGGCCAGCAGCACCAAGAAGCCGATGCCGTGCACCCAGGTTTCGATGCGTGGGTTGATCGGGCGGCGTCGCACTGCCTCGACTCCTAACAGAAAAATGCGGGCACCATCTAACGCGGGTACGGGCAAGAGGTTCAACAAGGCCAGCGACATAGACAAGCTGGCCAGGGTTTGAAAAAGCCGTCCGAGCCCCTGACGCGCTTGTTCGGACACCATGCTGACAATTTTTGGGATGCCTACGAATGTGGCATCGCCACGTCCGCGCACCGCCCCCCACAGTAGGTCCAAGATATCGGTTGCCATGTTCCAGGAGCCGCGAACGCCGCCCTTCAAGGCATCGAGGGGCCCCATGCGAAGCAGGGTTGTTTTTTGTTCCAGGCCAACCTCGAAGCCCTCGCCGCTTTGCCGCGGCCGGGGCACCACGGTGAGAGTCTGGGAGATACCCGCGCGTTCCACCACCACCGGCATCGCGCGCACTCCGACATCTTGGATGACGCCAATCAGGTCGCGGAAGCTGCTAACGGTCACGTTGTTAATGCTCACGATGCGGTCGCCCACCTGCAGGCCAGCGCTTTCGGCAGGTGAGCCAACCGCAACGCGTCCAATCGTCGTCGGCTGTGTGGTGTCGAGCTGCTCTAGGCCAATGGTGCCTAGCAATAGCGTGATGAAGACGATCGTCAACAGCCAGTTGGCTCCTGGCCCGGCCGCCAAAAACAGCGCACGTTGCCAACGCGGGCGAGCGCGATAGTTGTGCGGATCCACGACTTCGCCCACTTCTTCGGGCGCCATGCCATCCACCTGCACAAAGCCGCCAAACGGCAATGCTCCCACCTGCCAAATGGTCTCCCCTAGTTTTTTCGATACAAGCGCTGGGCCCAGGCCAAGCGAGAACCTGAGTACGCGCATGCCGAACAACTTGGCGAAGGCGTAGTGTCCGACCTCGTGCAGAATAATCAGCAGCGAGATGCACAGGATCGTGATGAGCAACAGCATGAGACTTTACTCCGGCAGGCTGAGCGCCTGGGTGATGGTCTTGGGTGTAAAGCCGCGGCTCGCTAAGTAGCGGGCGGCACGGCCTTTGTCTGCGTAAGGCAAAAGCTTTAGGTCTCCAAACCGATGTTGCGCCAAGGCGCGCGCCGAGCTCAACGCTGCCATTTCGGCGCGCTGTTGTGCCGCTGCCGCCAAGCTTTTGTTGACCCCCCGGCGGTACAGGCTTTGATAGACCCAGAGCGGTCCATGGCCTGTTCGGCAAGCCTCGCGCACCATGGCGTCAGCCAGGGCGTCGTCATCCACGTAGCGGTACTCACGGGCCATGGTGAGTGCATCTTGCACGTCAGTGTCCAGGTAACCTTCTTTGGTGAGGCGCGCGCACAGCTCGCGTTCGGACAGTGGGCGCCGGCCTAGAAGCGTGAGGGCGCGCTGACGGGCAGGCGGTGGTGTTCGTTTGGGCATCGCAAAAGCTAGAATCGCTCGATCTTGAAGTCGTCGTCAGTGGGAGTCGGTTGTGCCGGCTGCGGCCCTGTGGCGCGAGGCGCGGGCTGCACGGCTTGCGGGCCAGTGCCTCGGGGTTGCGGTCCTGGCTGGGCCGGCTGTGGGCCGGTACCGCGGGTGGCAGGAGCGATACGACCCAAAGGCACTCCGGGGGTAGGACGGGTTGGCAGCGGTGGTGTTGCTGCTGGCGGTGGTGTCGCGGCCGGGATTTGGGTTTCAAAGGAGTCCCAGCTGGTGTCAGAGGTACCGGCCACCCCAGAAACGCGCAACGCAAAGTCGTCGGGGTTACTTGCCTGGCGCAGGGCCTCTTTGTAGGAAATCAGCTTGCCGGTGAACAACGCCATGACCGATTGGTCAAACGACTGCATGCCGTAGGTGGTGTTTCCTTGGGCTATCGACTGCGGAATTTCCTTTGTACGATCAGGATCTTCGATGAGTTCGCGGACACGGGAGGTGTTGCGCAGAATCTCCAATGCGGCCACCCGGCCTTTGCCGTCAGCGCGCGGCACCAAGCGTTGGCTGACGATGGCGCGTAGCACGGATGCCAGTTGCAGGCGGATTGCCTTC
>JAKLEG010000491.1 GCA_022703175.1 Myxococcota bacterium
AGGTTGGCCTGGTTGCAGACATTGCCTGTGGGTGTGCAGGTGGTTTGCGCTCCGGCACAGACGCCCCGTTGCTCCGCACATAATTGCGGCACCACATCATTGTCCACGGCACCATCGCAGTCATTGTCCAGTTGGTCGCAGCTTTCCAGAGCGGGGCCGGATTCCCACGTGCAGTTGCCGTAGACGCCATTGGCACAACTCCGCACGCCGTTACGACATTCGCCCCGAGCCGGGCAGGCGAGTGTGGCACCCTCGGTGCAGGTGGATGGCACGCATTGACGTTCGACGCAGCTGTAGCCTTGGTTGCAGCCCTCGGCGTACCATCGGAAACAGCCTTCGACAAAACGACAGTGTTCGAGAGTGTTTCCGGTACAGCGATAGAGCCCTTCGGCACAGCTGTCGACACAGTCGGGCAGGTTGACGTTATGCGAATCGTTGGGCTTGGCCTTTTGGGCCGTGGTTTGACCGCCGCAGGCCATGGCGGTGAGCGTGAGTGTCAGGCAGGTCAGGATCATTGTATCTCGCATGGGGGATTCTCTCCTGGGAATCATCAGCACAGTATCGCCGGTTCCAAAGTGCGGTTGTCTTGCGGTAAACGCTTTCTGGTATTTTTTGACGCACAGCGCCGCCCATGATCCCGCGGAGGCCGTCGGATCGGGGCAATGGCCGTCAGGCCGAGCGCCAAAGGAAAGCTTGACTAGCTCGGTACAATCCCGTAACTAGGCGCGAAACCGGCGGCGTCCCCCATGCCTCGGGGACGTGCGCATCAACGTTTGAGGTGATTCATGGCACTCGAGACTGCAAAGAAGGCCGAGGTTATCGGCAAATTCAAGACGCACACCACCGACACCGGCTCCCCCGAGGTGCAGGTGGCGATTATTACGGAGCGTATCAACGGTTTGACCGAGCACTTTAAAGCTCACCTGAAGGATCATCACAGCCGTCGTGGTCTGTTGATGCTGGTCAGCCAACGTAAGCGCTTGCTCGAGTACCTGAAGCGAAAGGATGCGAACCGCTACAAGAGCCTGATCAAGGCCCTTGGCTTGCGTCGCTAGTTACCCTCACTGGTCCCACAACTTCCCCCAATAACGGCGCGTGTTTTTGCGGTCAGGGACCGCAGGCACACGGGACCGCGCCCAACAGAAATGGTCTGAGTCATGAAACCGATGGAGCAGTCTGTCAAATTTGACAACTTCACTCTCACTTTCCAAACCGGCAAGCTCGCGAAGCAATCCTCGGGCTCGGTTTGGGTTACCGCTGGCGACACCGCGGTGCTGGTCACCCTGAATGCCGCCAAGGATGCCAAGCCTGGCACCGACTTTGTGCCCCTCACCGTCGACTACCAAGAAAAATTGTCGGCGGCAGGCAAGATCCCGGGCGGTTATTTCAAGCGTGAAACTCGCCCGCGCGATGACGAGACGTTGGTCTCGCGTCTGATCGATCGTTCGATCCGACCGTTGTTCACCGAAGGTTGGAATCTCGAAACCCAGTGTATCGCCACGGTGTTCTCGGCCGACCCTAGTCACCCGGCCGATACGCTGGCCATGTGCGGCGCGTCGTTGGCGCTGTGTTTGTCCGACGTGCCGTTCCCAGGCCCGGTGGCGGGTGTGCGCGTCTGCCGCATCGACGGCAAGTTCGTGCTGAATCCCAGCTTCGAAGCGCGCGACAAGGCCGATATCAACGTCTTCGTCTCCTGCACGCGCGACGCCATTGTGATGGTCGAAGGTGGTGGCAAGATCGTGTCCGAGAAGGACATGGTCGACGCGCTCTTGTTCGCCCACAGCGAATCGCAGAAGATCATCGACGTGATGGAGAAGCTGGTCCAAGAGGCCGGCAAAGCCAAGCGCAAGTTCGAGGCGCCCAAGCGCGACGAGGCCCTGGCCGCCAAGGTCAAGGACGCCGCGTTGGCCAAGCTCAAGGCCGCTTACGAAATCCGCGAGAAGCTCGCCCGTTACAGCGCGCTCGACGAGGTCAAGAAGACCGTGGTCGCCGAAGTGCTGGGTGACGATCCCGCGATGCTTGCCAAGAAGGGCGAAGTTAGCGCTACGCTCTCCGACCTCAAGTACACGCTGGTGCGCGAGATGGTGGTCAACACCAAGCATCGCATCGACGGTCGCGGGCTGGCCGACATCCGGCCGATCACTTGCGAAGTGGGTGTGTTGCCCCGCACGCACGGCTCGGCGTTGTTCACGCGCGGCGAAACTCAGGGTTTGGTGAACATCACCTTGGGCACCACCGAAGACGAGCAGCGCATCGAAGACTTGATGGGCGACAAGTTCCACAAGTTCTTGTTGCACTACAATTTCCCCCCCTACTCGGTGGGCGAAGTGAAGCCGTTACGCGGTCCGGGTCGTCGCGAAGTCGGTCACGGTGCGTTGGCCAAGCGCGCTATCGACCAAGTCATTCAGCTCACCGAGCAGTTCCCGTACACGGTGCGCGTGATGAGCGACATTTTGGAGTCGAACGGCTCCTCGTCGATGGCCACCATCTGCGGCGGTTCGTTGGCGTTGATGGATGCTGGCGTGCCGATGAAGGCGCCGGTGGCCGGTATCGCGATGGGTCTCATCAAGGAAGGTGGCAAAATCGCCATTCTTTCCGACATCTTGGGTGATGAAGACCATTTGGGCGACATGGACTTCAAGGTGGCCGGTACCACCGAAGGCATTTGCGCCATTCAGATGGATATCAAGATCGACGGCGTCAGCCGCGAAATCTTGGAGACGGCTCTTGAGCAAGCGCGCGTGGGGCGCCTGCACATCTTGGGCGAAATGGCCAAGTGCATTTCGGCGACGCGTACCGAGATGTCAAAGTTTGCGCCGCGTATCACGAGCTTCAAGATCAAGGTCGACCGCATCCGCGACGTCATCGGACCGGGCGGCAAGGTTATTAAGGACATCGTGGCGCGCACCGGTTGCATCATCAACGTCAAAGACGACGGCTTGGTGTCGGTGGCGAGCAACGACGGCGAAGCGGCCAATCGCGCGATTCGGATGATTCAAGACCTCACGCAAGAGGCGGAGATCGGCAAGCTCTACATGGGCAATGTCCGCAAGATCACCGACTTCGGCGCGTTTGTCGAAATCTTCCCGGGCACCGATGGCCTCGTGCACATCTCTGAGCTCGCTCACAAGCGGGTTAAGCGCGTCGAAGACGTGCTGCAAGAGGGTGACGAAGTTTTGGTGAAGGTGATCGGCATGCAAGATGGCAAGATCAAGCTGTCTCGCAAGCAAGCGCTCACCGAAGAGCCCAAGGCCGACGAGCCCGCAGCGGCTCCGACTCCCGCCCCGCAAAGCTAAGCGTTTCAGCTCCTCGTTTCCTTACCGATTCTTTTGGGCGCCCCGCTCGGCCGATGCCGAGCGGCGGGCCTCCTCTGGGCGCGCCTTAAGGCTTGGTCCCTCGCCTGCGCTCGGGACTTCGCTTGCCTCCGCATGGCGTAGGCAAGCTCACCCGCCGTCCGCCCTGGCGCGGATGCATTCGCACACGCCGACCGGCGTCACACCCGCATTTTCCCTGCTGGATTATCAAAAAATATCTTCCAAGTGTTCGATATCGTTAAATAAATAATACACGCAACCTTTGTAGCGATTTCCATCGCCACTTCAACATGCTAACAATCCCCCACGTGTAGCGTTTCGCTCGCCTATGGGGCAGAGCCGGCAAGGGGATGGCAATGCGAATGTTCGGGGGCCCGGGCGTTGGCCCGAATCTTTCTTTCTTTCTTTCTTTCTTTCTTTCTTTCTTTCTAGCTCGCTAGCGCTGGTTGCGGGTTGCGGCACTGATACCGACCTAGCAGCGCCCATCATCAATAAAGGCGTTGTGGGGGTGCAAGGCGGCAAGCTCTCCACCGCAGGCAGCGACGCATCCCAAGCGACTGACAGCGCGGGTACAGATGCACAGGCCACCGACGTCGCGGTGTTTGAGGCCGAGGTGCCGGCTGATGCCGTGGGTGAGGACACCGAGCTAAGCGTGGCCGAGGCTCAAGCAGGTGACGAAGCCGTGCAGCACGCCCCAGAGAAGCTCGGCCCGGCCTACACCATGGGCCCCGTGGGCACCGAGTTTGCCAAAAAAGTTAGGCTCCGCATCAAGTGCAAAAAGAACACCCGGCCGCTCATTGCCAGCACCAAGCTGACGCTTTCGCGGTTGAAAGACGGTACATGGGAAGCGCTAGAGGGCGCTGTGTGGAACCCCGACACGTGTGCGGCCGAAGGGCTCACCGACGAAACCGGCACGTTTGGTTTGGTGCCCGATGCGGCTGTGCCTTCCATCGACGACACGCAAGGCACGGACTTCACGGTGGGTGGCGTGCGAGTGCAAACCAGCGTGCAAGTGCAGGCATCTATTGCGGTTTCTGGCGACGGCATGCGCATGGAGCTTAAGGCCACAGGCAATTCCAAAAAGGCCACGGTGACGCTCTCGGGTTTGCGGCCCAACGGCGACGTGTACGTATTTGATGGCAGCTACGACAAGAAGACCTACGGCAAGTCCGACGTGGCGGGTTTGTTCAGCTATGAGCAAACCCTAAGCAAGGAGACGCGGCTTGTGTGGGTGCAGCCGGTGCCGGCGACGATTTATCTCAAGGCGGACGGTACGGGCTGTGCCTCTTCTGGCGGTACCTGGAATCAAGGCGGATTCGATCCTGATCACGACGCCCGTACCTCATGGCGGTGGTTTTCGGCAAACGCAGTCCACGCTTGAGGCCAACGGTCGGAGATGGCGTAGCTGCGGAGCCCGAGCACACCGCGCAGGC
>JAKLEG010000492.1 GCA_022703175.1 Myxococcota bacterium
TTGCGCGATGCGGGCAAGCAACGCTTGCGAGGGTGCACGCACGCGCACAATTTCGGGGGCGCTGGCTTGGAGTGGCTCGCGGCGCTTCACGCAGGTGGCCTGGGCCTCGACGTCTGGGCGCACGTTAACGTTCATGATGCCGTCGCAACCCAGAAGCGCAGCGCGGCGGCTCAGGTGTGTGTAAAGCCGTTCGGCGGTGCCCATACCATCGGCGGCCACGGTGATGAGGGCGACTTCTTCGAAACCTTGCGGCAGGGTGGTGAGCGTGGGTGCGCGGCCTTCGCGACCTTCGGCAAGTGGTAGGCGACCGGTACGCTCGGTGGTGGCGTGCACGCAGGCATTTGTCAGCATGAGGCTCGCTAGCATGGCGAGCTGTGCAAAGCGACCCATCAGCCCCTCTACATCCCAGTACAGCTTAGGTTCTGATTTGTGTTTCATGCTGATCTTGTTATCGGCACAAAACGCCATCAGGTGCGTGGACGGTAACACAGGCTTCCGAAGGTGTCAGGAAAAACTACATAAGTAACTCAATAACTACTTGTGGGGGAGGCCGGTTGCAGGTGGGAAAAGCGGCTTTAGTGGTGTTTTTCCAAGGCTTTTTTTAACGTGATGCCAATTTCCGCGGGGTTGGCGGTGGTGGCAATGCCGGCGTTTTCGAGTGCGGCGAACTTCTCCTTGGCGGTGCCCTTGCCCCCCGAGATGATCGCGCCTGCATGCCCCATGCGTTTGCCTTTGGGGGCGCTGGAGCCGGCCACGAACGCGGCAATCGGCTTGGTCATGTTATTGGCTGCCCATTGAGCCGCCGCTTCTTCGGCGGTGCCACCGATTTCGCCAATCATCACGACCGCCTCGGTTTCAGGGTCGTCGTTGAATAGCTTTAGACAGTCGATGAAGTTGGTGCCGTTAACGGGGTCACCACCGATGCCGATGCAGGTGGATTGGCCGATGCCGAGCTTGGTGAGTTGATCCACCGCCTCGTAGGTGAGAGTGCCCGAGCGCGAGACCACGCCCACGTGGCCGGGTTTGTGGATGTGGCCGGGCATGATGCCGATTTTACACTCGCCAGGCGTGATAATACCGGGACAGTTGGGGCCGATGAGGCGCGCCTTGGGGCGACTGCCCAGGCTGCGTTTCACCTTGACCATGTCGAGGATCGGAATGCCTTCGGTGATGGCGATGATGAGCGAGATGCCGCCGTCCATCGCTTCCAAAATCGCGTCGGCGGCAAATGCCGGCGGTACGTAGACAACGGTGGCGTTGGCGCCGGTCCCCTTCACCGCTTGTTCCACGGTGTCGAAAATCGGCACCTTGTTTTCGAATTTCTGGCCGCCACGCCCGGGGGTGACGCCGCCTACAATCTTGGTGCCGTATTCCAGCATCAGCTTGGCATGGAAGGAGCCGGCGCTACCCGTGATGCCTTGCACCAACACCCGCGTGTCTTTGTTGACGAGGACGCTCACTTGCCACCTCCTGCGGCTTTCACGGCTTTCTTCGCCGCATCCAGCATGTCATTGGCCGGGGTGATGCTGAGGCCGCTTTCACCCAAGAGCTTTTTGCCCAACTCCACGTTGGTGCCTTCCAGACGCACAATCAGTGGCATTTTCAGCCCAACTTCTTTGGCCGCAGTGATAATGCCGCTCGCGATCACGTCACACTTGGCGATGCCGCCAAAGATGTTCACCAAGATGGCTTTTACTTTGGGGTCTTGGAGAATGATCTTGAAGGCCGTGGTTACCTGCGCTGCTGTGGCGCCGCCGCCCACATCTAAGAAGTTAGCCGGTTCGCCGCCCACATATTTGATGATGTCCATCGTGGACATCGCGAGCCCCGCACCATTCACCAGACAACCGATGTTGCCGTCCAACGCCACATATGACAGCTCAGCGTCTTTGGCAGCGCGCTCGCGCGTGTCCTCCTCTTCCACGTCGCGCAGCGCCAACAGCTCGGGATGGCGGGTCATCGCGTTGTCGTCAAAGTTCACCTTGGCATCGAGCGCGATGACATCGCCGCTCTTCGTAAGCACCAGGGGGTTGATCTCGACTAAGGAGGCGTCGGTGTCGATAAACACCTGATACAGCTTGGCCAAGAGCTTGGCGGCCTTGTTCGCGGTGTCGCCGGTGAAGCCCAAGCCGTAGGCCAACTTGCGGCCGTGGAACGCCTGCACGCCGGTCGCTGGGTCGACGCCCAAACGGAGAATCTTCTCGGGCATTTCTGCGGCGACTTTTTCAATCTCCATGCCGCCTTCGGTGGAGGCAATGAAGGTGACCCGTGCCGTTTCGCGGTCGAGCACCAGGCCGACGTAATACTCTTTGGCGATGTCGGTGGCCCGCTCGATGAGTACGCGGCGCACCACCTGGCCTTCGGGGCCGGTTTGATGCGTATGCAGCGCGTTGCCCAACAGTGCTTGTGCATGGGCGCGCGCATCCTTGGCTTCGGTTACGACTTTCACACCGTGGATCTCTGCGGCTTTGGTAAGGCTGCCTTTGCCGCGGCCACCCGCGTGGATCTGTGCTTTGACGACGAGTTTGCCGCCCAGTTTTTCAGCGATTTTCTGGGCCTCGTCGGGTGTGGTTGCAATCTCGCCGTCTGGGACCGGAATACCGTACCGGCGAAAGATCTCTTTCCCTTGGAACTCATGGATCTTCATCTGCCGACTCGCTTGAAAGGAGAAGGGTACGACCTCTTGGAAGTATCAACTGGTTTGCGAGGAGGCAAGGCGGGGCTACACAGGAGGGCTACGTAGTGCCACGAACACCGACACGGAAGGCGACTCTAGTTTCCGCTCCCCCACAACGGCACGTCGATCACTGGACGCAGCACGTCGTTGGATTCGATGCGGAGGATTGCGGCCTCGGTTTGGATCGTCGTTGGTTGATAGTCCACATCCAGCTCAAGCGTCATGTCCGGCATGATGACCTGGGCCATGATATCGAGCGGCTCAACCTCGTAGCTTGGCGCCGAGTCCACGACTTGTGCGCTTTGCACCGAGCAGACCTTGGTGGCGAGGTCCATGTCCTTGGTGACATTGCGCAGCACCAGCACCAGGGTTCGTTTCTCATCAACGGTGACCTGGCCGAAATGGAGTGCCTGTGGCGTGACGGCGAACACACAGCCGACAGTTGGGATCGGCGCGTTGCCCGACAGCGCGACCTCGATTGTCCGCTGGTTTCCGGGCGCGTCGTCGGCGCTGATGCCGAGCGTGCCACCCACGGGTGAGCTGCTTGTCGGCGTGAACGTCAGCTCCAGTACGTGGCTCATGCCTGCCAGTACCCATAGGTCGGGCTCGGGCGCGCCGGAAGTCATGGAAAAGACCCCCTGGGTGTCGGCAAGCTCGGCGCCAAAAACCCGACAGCTCATATCGCCGTTGTTCACGAGATACACCGCCTGTGGCGCGCTGCTGCCGACTGCGACCGTGCCGAAGTTGACCTCGCCTGGTAGCACCGCGAGACCGCAACCAATTTGCGTCGCGGCATCGCCGGTATCATTGCTGTCGGTGGTGCCACCGACATCTCCCGCAGTATCGCCGAACATCGAACCATCGGCGCCGTCGTGAAGCTCGGCCCCGGGGTCGCTCTGCTGACGATCGTCGGAAGGTAGCAACGCATCGCCGCCCGTGCCGTCTCCCGGCACGTCACCGTCGAGCGAGGCCGTATCCGCGGCGGGTCGCGATGGGTCTCCTTCGTCCGCACCGGGCCGTGAGTTACCGGTGCAGGCGGGGCCAAACACAAACAACATGACCGAAACTTGGCGAGCGTATAGACAGGTCGCGCGAAATGCGCCTGCGTGTTGCGGTCCGCTACTCGCAGACATCGCTGTCCCAATTGGTATCGAGCCCATCGATGGTCCCCACCACGTTGTTGTTGAAAGTCAGGTTGTGCACGTCGATCGAGCCAGAGAACTCGACGTTGTTCGCGAGCACGGTCAGGTCGACTTGAGGCGCGTAGAGCGACATGCGAGCCACAGTGTTGTTGCCAAAGGTCACAGGTCCTGTCTGCAGGACGGCCACGCTGATTCGGCCGCCGTTTGTTCCAAGCGACGCGTTATTGCGAAGCTCCAGCCCCTCCAGCACGAGCAGCACCGCAGAACTGTGGGATACGGCAAGGCTGGCGTTGTTTTCGAGGTAGATTGCTCTGAACGCGTAGACACCAGGGGGGATCGTGGCTGTTTGGTTGTTCGAGAGGGTCAAGACGCCATCCATCAGAGCACCGGCCGGCACGACGCCGTCGAGCATCGACTCCGTCGCACCAAGCAGAGCCTCCGCAGTAGGCCTCATCGATAGAGGCTCTAGTCCCTTGCCGCAGCGAGCGGTGAGTCGGGCGTTGTCACAAACGTCGCAGGTGAACTCCGAGATATCGCCCGCCACAATGCCGTTGGGGCCGACTGCTATCTCCTCGCCATACGTCAAGTTACCCGTAATGCTTGCATTATTGGCGACAGCTACGGAGCATGCCACCGCGGCGTCGCCATCGAGCACTGCGTTGTTGCTCAATACAAGATCGGCGCCGACAACGACCGGCCAGTTGCCGGCCAGGGTGAAACTAGCGTTGTTGCTCAAAACCAAGTCACCCCGTGCACACGCGGCCAGTGAAAAGAGGTCAGCGGGTTGACCCGCCCCGAGCGCTCGTGCCAAGTGCGCGGCAACGCTTTCGATGAAGGCCGCGATGTTCGGCGAAAACCCCAGGGCAGTGAGGTTCGTCGTCGTTTTTGTGTATGCTTCCAGCGCCACCG
>JAKLEG010000493.1 GCA_022703175.1 Myxococcota bacterium
GCGGCCAAAGCTGCGCACGAGCACAACCAGCGCAAGCCATGGCACGAGCGCGGTTGCGCGGTTGTTCCGGCAACTACAGCCATCGTCGGATCCCGTGTTGGTGTTGTTGCCTGGGGCGTGGGCGCTGTCGCCACCCACTACATTCAAATCACCACCCACTACATCCAAATCACCACCCACTACATCTGAATCACCGCCTACCACGTCGTTGTCGCCGCCAGTCACCGGCACGCCGACGCAGGCACCTGCTTGGCAGGTGTCGTTGGTGGTGTTGGCGTCGCCGTCGGTGCAAGCGTCGCCGTCGTTGGCGGCCGCGGCTACGCAGCTACCGCTCTCATCGCATTGGCCCACGTGGCAAGCGTCGTCCAGGTCGCTGCAATCCAGCGCGACACCTACGCAGGCGCCGCTGCCGCAAACATCGTCCACGGTGCATGGGTCACCATCATCACAGATGCCTTCATCATTGGCTGGCACCGCCACACACGTACCCGTCTCATTGCAGATGCCTGCCAGGCAGACGTCGTCAAGGTCGCTGCAGTCTACAAGGTCGCCCATGCAATGGCCGGCTTCGCACAGCGTGGCCACGGTGCACGGGTCGCTGTCATCGCATTCGAGGCCTTCGTTGATCGCTTCGCTCAGACAGTTGCCGGTGTCGAGGTCGCAATAACCGACTGCGCACGGACCCGAGGCGCTGCTGCAATTCTTCGGGACACCGCCGCAAGCGCCGCCGCCACAGATGTCGTCGACCGAGCAGGGTTCGCTGTCGTCGCAGGCAATGCCAAAGCTCCCAGCCAGTTCCATGATGCAGCCACCTGCCACGCAAATGCCAGGGATGCATGGATCAACGCCCTGGCAGGCAACACCCGTCTCCGGGGTACCGACGCAGGTACCCGAGGCATTGCATAGGTCATCGGCGGTGCAGTCGTTGTTGTCGTCGCAGGGGCGACTCTCGACTACGGTGGGCACGCAGGTGCCGCCGCTACAGGCTTCGTCCGTGCATGGATTGCTATCTGCGCAGAACGCGCCGTCATCGTTGCTACCTGCGCAGGTGCCGGCGCCATTGCAGGTATCGGCGGTGGTGCACGGATTGTGGTCGTCGCAGGCGTCGTAGGTATCACCCACACTAAAGCAAGTGCCGGTCATGCAGACGTCGGTTGTGCACGGATTGTTGTCATCGCAGAGATTGGAGTCGTTGGTGTTTCCCACGCAATATCCGGCGCTACAGGCATCGTCGGTGCAGGGGTTGCCATCATCGCAGCTGTTGGCATTGTTCGGCGTACCCACGCAGTCACCTGCATTGCAGACGTCGTCGGTGCAGGCATTGGCATCATCGCAACTGTTGGCGTCGTTGGGTGTACCGCTGCAGGCACCGGCGCTGCAGGTATCGTCGGTGCAAGCGTTGTCATCATCGCAACTGTTGGCGTCGTTCGGCGTACTGACGCAAGCACCAGCGCTACAAGCATCGTCGGTGCAGGGGTTGTCGTCATGACAGGGGGTGCCTTCAGGAGCGTCTTCAATTTGGCAGCCTACCACGGGATCACAGGTTGCTACTTTGCAGGGGTTTGCGTCGTCCACACAGGCGATGATGTGCCCTTCGCAGGCGCCCGCGACGCAACGATCCACGTTGGTGCAGACGTTGTCATCGTTGCACGGGGTGTTGTCGAGTGGCACCACCAGGCAACCACCCACGCCATCGTCGATCACGTCATTGCATTGGTCGTGTTGATCAGCACAGGGAATGTAGAAGTTTTGAACCTGAGCCACCATGGCGCTGGACATCCCCTGAAAGGCTGAGGCTGGCAGCAGTGCGAGCTCTTGCGCCTTGGCGATGGCGGCGGCACGGGTCGGTGTGCCGACGGTGAAGTTGACCAGCGTCGCGGTTTCGCCTGCGGTAAGTGTGACGCTGTAGGTCCAATAGGGGTTGTCGTCGCCATCGGCAAAATGCACAGCGACCAACGGCGCCGTGGCTCCAGGGGTCTGGAGAACGTGCGCGACACGAGGGTCGGACGAGGTGGTGCCGCTGAAGTTCTGGAAGGTCACGACCCAGGTGGTGGTCAGATCCTCGACGGGTGATGTGGTGCCTGTGCCATTTGAGGTGTCGACGATACGGGTGTTGCTGTCGGAACCTAGGTTGTTGGCGATGCTGGCGGTGAATGTGATTGGCTCGGTGCCGTTGTTGGTGAAAATGTTTTGCCAGCGAATGAACTCGTCGTTCTCCGGCACAAACACCTTACGACTCACGGTTAAAGCGCCGATCGTCTGCGGGTTGAACACCACTTGGCGTCCGGCCAACTCCAGGGTTGCGACACCGTTCTTGTTGTAGATGATATAGTCGGCGTTGCCGGTGGTGCATGGACCCAAGGCATTCGTCAGCGACACGCACAGTGCACCGTAGCCATCAAACATGTCGTTGAGGCTGTTGACCGCAACGCCGCCGCTCGCCGTGTCGGCAGCGACGACGTGCGTGTAGCTGGCCTCGGAAGCGGCTCCTGAGGCTGAGCTGCTGGTGCTAAAGGTGATGTTGGCGTTTACGGAGTATTCGAGGCCGCTCCCATCTATGAGATTGAACTCGCCGGTGCCAGCACTTGCGAAACGAAACGGGAGGAGGCCAAAGGCCAATGCGCAGGCGAACAAGATACGATGGTTCATCGACAGTGTTTCTCCAGTTGGGGGGCAGCTGTTAGTGTTGCGACTCCCGGCCCTTGCTGCAATCGCATCTCATGGGTGTTGCCAAAGGATTCTCTTGTGTTTCTTAGCTTTTTTGCATCTCGATTGGCGGCCCTCTGGCTCGCGGTCGGCACGTGCTGGAGCACGACGATAGGGTTCGCTTGCCTTGCGGATGCGTCTGGGAGCACGGTTTTCGGCATTGTGCATCGATTGATTGCCATGGATTCTCGGCAACGTTCGATTTTTTACCGCTTCGGCGCGCTGTTGTGGCTCGGAGTGTTGGCTGCTTGCCGTGCGGCTCCAGTTTCAGTTGCGCCTGTCACGTCGACCCTTCCCAACATCTTGTTAGTCACCTTTGATACCACCCGTGCCGATCGCATCGGTTGCTACGGTTTTCCGTTGGCCCGCACGCCTGCGGTGGATCGGCTGGCGCGCGAAGGGGTGCGCTTTGCTGACCATGTGACGGTGGCTCCGATCACACTGCCGGCCCACGCTAGTATTCTCACCGGCCTTAATCCGCCCGCCCACGGCGTGCGCGATAACGGCGCCTATGCCTTGGGTGACGAGGTCATAACGCTGGCCGAACGGCTCAAACCGTTGGGCTACGAGACGCATGCGTTTGTGTCCGCCGCGGTGCTCGACCGACGTTACAACCTGACTCAAGGCTTCGATACCTACGATGACGAGCTGTGGGCCGAGGATGACCCTGCGCTCTTTATGATTCGCGATCGCCCCGCGCCACGCACAGCGTCGCGCGTGCTTACGTGGCTGGAAACCTGGAGCGCGAAGCGGCGTCCGTTCTTCACCTGGGTGCATTTTTTTGATCCACACCAGCCGTACCAGCCACACACCCGTCAGGGGTATCTGGTGCCCACGCCCTACGACGCCGAGATCGCCTCGGCCGACGAGGGGTTGGCGAGCATCTTGGCGCGCCTCGAACAGCTGCAGGTGTTGGACAATACGGTAGCGGTGATGACGGCCGACCATGGCGAAAGCCTCGACGAACATGGCGAAAAGACGCACGGACTGTTCGTCTACGATGCCACGATGCGCGTGCCGTGGGTGATGCGTTTTCCGCCGCAAATACCGCAAGGCGTCGTCTACCAAGGGCCGTCGCGCGCTGTGGATCTGATGCCGACCCTGTTGGCGTTGGTGGGTGCTCCGGAAGCTCCGGCGATCGACGGTGTAAGTCTGTTGGCATCGATTCGAGGCGAGTCCAAGTGGCCTGCGTTGCCGCAGTATCACGAATCGCTGCTGGCCGAGACGGGTTTTGGCATGGCACCCCTGTTCGCCATGCGCGAGAAGGGTTTCAAATACATTCGGGCGCCACGCCCCGAACTGTACGACCTTGCTGCTGACCCCAAAGAGACGGCGAACATCGTTGCCGCCTTGCCTGATGTCGCTGCCACAATGAGTCGCGATCTGGATGCGCTGCTTGCGAGCAGCGAGGCCCATGCCAAGCCTGCCTCGGTGCAAGTGCTAGACGGCGAGACTGCCGAGATGCTGCAAGCGTTGGGCTACTTGGCGCCGGCCGCGACCCGCGCCGCTATGCATGGCATCGACCCAAAAGACGGCATCGCCCAGTACAACTTGCTTGAGGAGGCACGGCATGCCGGCCAGCGCGGCGACTGGGCGCGCGCAGTGGATCGTACGCAAACCGCGTTGGCGCTGTCGCCCGACAACGTAAGCGCCCGCAACGTGCTGGGTCTGGCCTATCAGCATTTGGGCCAACTCGCGCAGGCCGAAGCGACCTATCGACGCTCGCTGGTTAGCGACCCCAACCAATTCCGCGTGCACATGCAACTTGGACAACTGGCTCTTGAGCGCGGCGATCTCGCGGCGGCGCGGCCATACCTCGACGCGAGTTTGCAGCTCATCCCGCGCAATCCCGAGGCCCATGTGTTGATGGGTTACCTGAAGGCTCGCTCCGGAGACACGGCGGGCGCTGAACGGCAGTTCACCGAGGCCTTGCAGTTGGATGCCAGTGCCAGCGCCGCATTTCGCAGGCTCGGAGATTTGGAGTACCGGCACGAGCGTTACGTT
>JAKLEG010000494.1 GCA_022703175.1 Myxococcota bacterium
CGGCGCATCCAACCGGTCTCTGGGTCAAACCGGTCGAGCGTCAGAGCAACAAAGAATAGCTCGCGCGGTCCGTCGTAGGTTAACCCCCAGGCCGGCACCGAGCTGTCGGGCACCTCCACGGTGGCCCCTGCATATTGCCCCACGTTGCGATACGGCAATACCGGCGACACCACCTCGGCGGGCAAAGACATCTCGACATTACTGAGCCCAACAGTCCCGAGTTGTCCCACCCTTGTCGTTAGAGGTTCTCGCGCCGCTGACCTTGTTGACAGGGCCCATCCAGCCCACCCGGCAACCGCCAACATCGCCAGGCTCGCTGCGACCCAGACGCGCACCCTCGAAAGGGTCAATGTGTCCCGAACCCGACGGTGCCAGGGGACGGGCCGCGCTGCGTGCGAGACCAATCGCACTAGGCGTTTGATGCGCCGACGCGTCAATTGCACCAAGCGTTCTAATTCACGACTTTGCACCGCGTCTTGGCGTGACAGCACCAAATCGAGGCGCTGGCTATCCAACAAGACCACCGGCGCCAAGCCCCCCACGTGCCGTACACTTTTGGCGGCGCGCCCGCCTGGCAGCAGTTCTTCGACAAAACTCACGGTCGTAACGAGCAGCCCATGCGCGTGCAGCTCGACGCGTGGTTCCGGGCCGAGCCCCACCACCCCTTGAGCGTGGCGCGTCACAAAGCTTAGCGAAACACCGGGCAGCACCATCGGTTCATGGATCGACGTACCATCCAGCGTGATGGTGAGCGGTTGTACTGACGAGCCCAGGCACGTCAGGAAACGGCAATATCTGCTCAATGCCGCAGCAAGCTCCGCGCGCCAGGGCGTTGCCGTCACACGTCGCCAGAGCGTTACCCGCGTACCCAAATCCCGCTTGTCGCTGCTTGGCTGACGGACCTCGGTGAGACTTTCGTCCAGCTGGACCGCCCACGCCTCGTTGCTGGTGGTGGACTCCACACGAATCGCAAGCGGCTCAAAACGCAACACCGACCAGAAGCCCACGCCAAAACGTCCGGCGGCCTCTGGATCGTCCTCCTTGCTGGAGGCATACAAACAAAACAGGTAGTCCCGTGCATGCGCCAAGGTCATCCCGGCGCCATCGTCATCGAACCGAGCCCAGTCGCCGAAGACATCGTGGCCGGTCGTGATGGTCAAACGCGTGGCACGTGCGTCGCGCGCGTTCTGTGCCAATTCCCGAACAAAAACCCAGGGATCGCGACCATAACGTCGGGCTTCAGCAAGGGCACGATTTCTGAATTCGGAAGAACTCACGAAAGCTCCCGGGGTTGGCCTGACCCGAGTCTAGCAGAGGCGACAAAGCGATCGAAGAGGCGCGAGGCTAACGCAGTGCAAGCTGGCCGTACTGTGCTCGAAGGTGGTGGTAACGATCTAGCACCTTACCTGCATAGAACTCTACGATGGCTTCCGGCAGCTCTCCCGTTTCGTCCTGAAGGAAACGCGTGGCCTCAGGCCCACGATTGTACGCCGTCAGCGCCGCATCCAGGCGACGGAACTCCCGTTGCAGGTGACGGAAGTAGCGCGCCCCCAACTGAACATTCAATACGGGATCAAAGCTATGACGTTCGGTCCAGTTCAAATCTGTCTTGGCCGCAGTCCACTCGGCGGTGTCAGGCATGAGCTGCATCAGCCCTTCGGCACCCACAGGCGAGATCGCCAGATGGTCGTAGAAACTCTCAACGTGGATCATCGCCAAGAACAACAACGGGTCGAGGCCCAGTCGTTCACCTTCGTCCACAATCGTACGTGCCACCCTTAGCGCATCAGCGTCGGAGAGAGTTCGCGTGGCCTGCAAAATCTCCAACGCTACCGCGTCTTCTCGGTTCAACGCGACCACCGGCCGCGCGAGTACAGGCTCAAGCTCACCCAAGAGATCAACAGGATCACGGGGCTGCCACATCACCGAATGGAACCGGCCGCGCCACAACCCCACCATGCTGTCAGCGACGGCGGGTGGCGTGAACGCCATAGCCAACGCCAGCGCGCACACAAGCAAGCCGAGGCTCCAGCCCCGCCCATGCCTTCCGTGTGCTCGCTCGCAGCGTCGCATGATAACCTCAATCCCACACCTGAGCATCGTTCCCACGAGGATAGGCCCAGGGCTTTTAAAGATTCTCGGCACACTGAACCGACAGTTGCTTCGGCGCACCTGCTCCCCCAAGCGGCACGCTCCCCGTCGTGGCGACGCCACATATAGGATTCGGTTTGGAGTTGTCTACCCAAGAACGCCACGGTGACAAAAAAACCACCGGGCCTGCATCGACGGTTTCCTTACGGCGTTGCAGTCTTGCTCGAACGGCTCTTGGTCCGTTTCATGCCATCGACCCGCCGCTTGAGGGCGTTCAACTCGCTTTCGATGGCCTTGAGATCGGTTTTGGTCGCGACGGGCAGATTGTCGATGAAGCGCTGCACGGTATCTTCCATGCGCCGCTCGACGCCGTCCTTGGCATCCATCAACGCCGCCTGTGCGTCGAGTCCTTTGAGCTTCTCCCAAAGATTCGCCGTCTGCACCCGGCCCAGCACGTCTTCTAAACGCTTTTTCACGTCATGAGGTGCCAAGCCGCGCTCCTCGACCAAATGACGCACCGTACGGACGAGGCCCTCCTGCGCGGCCAACAGCTCCCGGGCGTGTTTCTGCAAACCGGAAAGAAGCAACTCGGCTCGTTCTCGCGTCTTCTTGACCATGGCGTTGACTTCCCCTGGTTACGACCGCCCTGGGCGGTCACCCTCCCCAACACTCCACCGATCTCACGCGTAACACACCTTCGCGTGGCACGAAACCAACCCATGCAGATTGATCGACCATTTGCGCCGTGTGTCCCTCCAGGCTCTCACGGACGTGGGCGACGCCGCCCAGGGTGACAGAGCCCAACAAACAATACCAGCCATCCCCACATCGCCGGCACGCACCTCTGACTGCAGCTGCACCCGCCCACCAACTCCGCGCTCTGGCGTTCGCTTGGTGGCACTTGGTCGGTCGCTGTCGGGCCGATGGCATCGATGTCGACGTCGCTTGGGGGCCCTCCCACGTCTGCGGACGTCGAATCGCCAGGGGTGTCATCAAGGCCAGGATCGCCCGCTTGCGAACCCGGCTCATCGTGTGGAGCGCCATCAAAACCGGGCTCGTCGGGTCCGGCATCGCTCGGCGGTAACACCGGGTCCCGACCGCACCGCGGCCACAAGCCGGCTCCCGAACAATAGAGGCTCTGGCACTCCAGGCCATTACTGCAATCGTCGCCATCCGCTTTGTTTCCCGGCTCCCGACAAAATCCCGGCGATCCCGCATCGATGGCGCCATGACAAATGGCGCCGGAGATCGCGCTGCAATGGCTGTCGAGCAAACAGGTGTGACGACAACGATACTTGGCGTCGAGGTCGCGCAGGCAGTACCAATAGCTCCCGTGTGAGGCGCAATCGCTGTCGCGCTCGCAATCCACACGATCGAGGTAGCAAAGATTGCCGCGCACACCGACCACATCAGGGGCACAGAAGTCACCTCCCGGACACGTCGAGGGGCTCGCCGTGCAGCTCTGCGTGCAGAAACCCGGCTCGATTGGTGGCGCACCATCCAAGGGTTTGAAGCAGATGCCACTTTGGCAATCGACGTCGGCGCTACAAGCCTGGCCGTAGCCTACGCTCCCGACAACACAATTGCCGGCACTGCAACGCAGCCGTACATCGGAGCCGCCGAAGTAGGCGCCAAAGTACAACGGACAGTCGGCATCGGTGCTGCAAGTAAACGTCGCAGCCGGATAGACATAGCAGACACCCGCGATATCATCGGCTGCCAACGTGCGGTTCGCAGTAAGGCTTGTGCGGTAGGCGAAGTACATCGTCGCCTCTAGGTCCTGTGAGTGCGAAAGGCCTGCGACATGGCCCAACTCGTGAGCAAGCACACTTTGGACATCGTAGGCATGCAGGTCGCCGTTGGTCGCCCAAGTGAAGTCCTGTTGATTCACGATGATGTCGGCCTCAATGAATCGTTGCGGCGTCACGTCGGTACGTCGGATCTGCTTTGTCAACGCAACGATCCCGGCGGCTTCTGTCCAGCTTTCCACGAAGCTGATCCGATTCACCCCATCTTGGCTTGCTCCCCCCATGGCCGACAAGCCGCCGTCATGGAACGAAAAATTGGTGCACGCCGGCTGTCCCCAGGCCGCCAATGCCATCCGCGCCGCATCCAAGTCCGTGCCATCGCTCACATCACTGGCGCCATCTTGTTGCAGCACCATCGTCACCGACGGGCTGCCCCATGCAAGCGGCGCCGTGGTAGACGGATCGCGCATCACCGAGAAGCCCAAAGCGGGCAGCGCCAACAACAGGACCCCCAAGCGCTTCACGGATGTTGTCTCCGGATCGCAGCCTGTAGCTCGGCAAGCGTGATACTTCGGTGTCCCGGCGGCGCGATGATGGAGCCGCCTGGAGAAACCAACGGCACATCGATCGACTGCGCCCAGCGTTGCTGAGTGCGCTGATAAGCCCCCAAGCTTAGCCCAACAACCACGCGGCGCCCGTGGGGGACAGCCTGCGTGATCAAGATGACCTCTTGGCCCGTGACCCAGCGAACCGCTCCCGCCACATCCACCGCAATACCGTCGCGTTCACCGCCTGGCTGCGTCACCACCAACGTCGTCGACACGGGTCCGTACAACGTTTCGCGCACCGCAAATG
>JAKLEG010000495.1 GCA_022703175.1 Myxococcota bacterium
CGTCGATAACTTGGGGCCCCCCGGGAAGGGACTCGCTAAGCAAGCGCCTGAAGCGCTGGTTACCACACTCCAAACCTATGAGAACGAGACCCAACCGAAGATTGAGCAGGCTCAGGCCGAGCTCCAGTTGGCGATGGCCGCGCTCAAGTCACTCAAGCAACAGTACAAGGCAAACCCAAGCGCCGGCCTGAAGTCGGCTGTGGCCGTGGCGCAAAAACAGGTGGAGACAAGTCAGACCAACTTGCGGCAGGTTGAAGGTGACTGTGGGGTCGGATTGATTCGCCTTTCTGGGGCCGCTGGCCGTGACCTGTTGTTTAGAAGCGAGGCCAAACCGTTTGACACTGCCGACGCGGGCCATGCTGCGGTGGCGCCACAGAATGCCACACTCTGGGGAATTGAGTACTCCTACCATTCAGACCGGCCGCGTGATTGCTACCTCACCGACCTACCCCAAGACGGCATCGTGACCTGGAGCATGATCTGCGGCCCCAGCGCCCATGTTGGATTGCCGCTCGATGGCACCCAGCCAACACCCGAGCAGCTCAAAGTGGCCGAAGACGCGTTTAATGATTTTAAATTCTCAAATGTTTACGAATACTTGGTATTGTTTCAAGGCAACAATGGCATCACCAAGACCCTGACCTCAGGGGCGTTTGCCGTAAAAGACAAGCGCCACGGTGACTTGGCTACGCTGTCGCCAGACTTGAAGATCGACATGCGTGAGCCGGGCACCTACATCTTCAAGGGCTCGGCCGTGGGTTCGGCGGGCCCCGAAGGTTATACCAGCGCGCGCGTGACCCGTGTGCACGTCGGATAGCCAGAAGGCCATGGTGCAATGCACCAAAGTCCCTAGAATGAATGACCTTTTCGGTTGACCGAAGGGTTTCTCCCGAGGGATGGTAAGCACCGAGTTGTTACTGATGTTGGGGAATACGATGCCTGATGCTATTAGAGGCCTTGGGACTGCGAGCTCGAACAACGTTGCCAATACGACCGCCACACCGGTGGCGGCTCAGTCCGGCGTCTCGACGTCCACAGCGGCAGTGATGCCGGCTGTGGCTCATGACGCGACGGGGCAAAGTTTGGACAATCGACCCGTGCCGGCTGCAGGCGTGGGGGGTAAGTCGCTATTATCGCTGCACTTGACGCATCTGATGAGTGACCAACCTCGTGTGGCGGCCTACACAGACCGTGTCGCGAAGACCATGATCGACCGGATCTTGGAGCTCAAGGACCTCAGGGGCACCGGCGTCGAGCAATGGGGGAGCGGTGATCCGGGGATTGCGGAGCGTCAGGCCCTCGATGCGCAGCTGATGATGCAAAATGAGATTCCGCTGCCCTTCTTGACCGAGGCCTGGTTCCAACAGGATGGCGAGGCACTTAAGCGCATCGAGCGCACCGACGTGCCCACGATTCCCAAGGACTTGGATAGCACCTACGACTCATGGGGTTCGTTGCGCGTGCGCGTGGAGTTGGCCGACACCGCCAATGCCAAGGCGGCTCTAGAGGCAGTCGAGGCGCTGGCTGACGGCAGCAAGGGGTTTGTCGAAGCCAATCCGCAGATGCTTTCGACTCAAGTGATTGATCGCATCGCCGATGGTGAGCTGCGCGCGCGTTCCATGATGGACTTGTTGCTGCAGTTCCGTGCGCCCGAAGACACTCAGGCCACTCGCGAAAAGATGTTTGCTGGTGCTGAGGGGGTTCAGGCGGCGTTTGAGTTGCGTGATTTGGCTCGCAATGCCAATCCGGTTGTAGGTGATCCTGCCGTCGAACGCGACTACGCGATGCGGCGCGCGGTAGCGTTGGCAAACCCACGCGGTTCGTCCAACGCGGTGCTTGAAGCTCGGCATGTTGTGTCGGCCTTGCGCAAGCTTTCCTGGGCCATGGTGTACGGACAGAACGCCAAACCCGAGGGTTGCGCGATTCCGCCGTACAGCGCGATCCATCACAACTTCTCTACCGAAAGCCCCAAGATCATTCGGGCATTCATCGAGAAGTTGGTTTTTGCCGGCGGCTCCGGCGAGAGCTTTGCCACGCTTGTGGAGGCGATGGGGGAGGCAGCGGCGTCTGAGAAGGACGGCACGATCGGCAGAAACGTCGGGCGGTTGATGGCGTCACTCGAAAAGAGTGACCCGGCCGTACTCGAAGCGTTCTCTGATTTTGTGTCGTTAAAGAAACTCAACGACCAGCCGCTGTCGGCGCGCCTGGAAGCATTCCTGGTGTCGCGATGCAAGGCACCGCTCGACTCGCCAACTATCGAAGGCGATGCGACGCTCACCGATGCGGATCGCGAGCATCTGACACGCGGGAAGATTGAGCTGACCAAAGGACAGTACCCCGCCAAGCTCACGCTTGCCGCCAAACTGTTTCGCTTGATCTGTAATTCAATGCCTTCGGCCAAGACTTTGGCCACGCAGGCGTTCTCGTCCTTCGGTGCGCGGCCGTTGTTGGCCGACGTGGATTTTGCGCTTAACACCGAAGCCGCGCCAACAGTCACACTCAAGGCCATCACCGACGCCCGCTTGGCGCTGCGCAGCGAGTTTGGCAAACGCTCGGTCGGTTTCGAGCGGATGGCCATCTGGTCGTTGGACCGGCAGCTGGAGCTGTTGGCCTCCACACACCTGGGTAGCATCGTCGACGGCATGACCGACCTCAAAGATGCGTCTGCCCTAAACGAAGCTTTGGCTGGGTTGAAACTGGCGCTGGATGGCGCGCGCATTTCCGGCCTCGACCAGATCCGAGATTTCTCAGACCCCCTGTCCAACAAGGCGCCTACCTTAAAGGATGGGGTCGCGGCCATTGATGCGCTGTACACCAAAGGCGAGGTGGAGATCTCCGAGTACCGCGACGCCATCGCCATAGCGTACGAGGCGATTGTCAAAACCACCGAAAATATTCGCTCGTGGAGCGACCGTCGCGCGGCCGATGTACAAAAGGGTCGACTGTTGCCCAATCCGGCGTTCTCGGATGATTTCGTCAAAGAGGGGCCGTTGCACTATGCGCGCGCCATTGCCCAGAAGGCGATGGCGGTGGGTCTCGAAACCGAAATGTCGCCCACGCGCATTATCAATCCGCCGGGAGTGACATCGCTCAATCGCATCGGGCGCGTGGTGTTTGACCGCGTTTTGTTGGCCGAGAACATGAGCCAGCTGAAAAAGCTGGGCGCCAAACGTTCCGACTTCTGCTTTGTCCGGACAATGGACGAAAAGAAGATGTTGGCGGTGGGCGGCGTGATGTCCAATTTTCCGGGCGGTTACTGCCATGCGGCCGTGTATGCGCGGGGCGCCGGGATGGCCGCGCTGTCCAATCCCGAAATCGGCGCTAACTGGGAACAGTTTATTGGCCACCTTGGGACCACCGGCGATAAGCTCTACTTCGACGATTCCAACAGCCGCATCGTGATGATGCCGTTTGGCGAAGCGGTCAAGGCCGGCTTGGCGCGTGCCGACGAGGCCGACAAACTCAAGCCGGGCGCCAACCGCCATGTGGAATTTGTCAGCTGGCAACAGGCCACGGCCCAATGGGAAACCATCGGCACTCACGACGTGCAGGTGAATCCAGAGCGGCCGACCTACAACATCAAGATCTACACGCCAGCGCCGTCCATCCGCGGGTTGGGCGAGAAGTGCATGAGCTTCCAGGAGGCGGGTGCGCTTGGCATCGACGGCCGTGGCTTAGGGGGCGAAAAAAACACCGTCCTGGCGATGATGTCGGTGGACCCCATGTTGGCTCCCTACGTTCCGCCAGGTGGCTACATGCCTTCGGCGCGGTGTTTTAGCCTCATGGCCGAGGCCGGGGTGCTGCAGGATTGGCTCAACGTCTACGAGAAGGACCCCCTTGTAGGTCAGATCACCGACGTTAATTTCCTGGCGTCGCAGTTGTACACCGATGCCGATTACCGTGAGGGGGTTCGGGCCACGCTAAACGCGTTGGTCAAAGCGAAGGCTGTCGCGCACCTGGTGGCGCCGGACGGCCAGCTGACTACAGCCGGCAAGGCCCTCACCGACGAAATCCAAACCAACATCTTCAAAAAGGAAGATTGCGCCAACAAGATCACCCGCTCCAGCTTTTCGGCCGAGGACCGGCCGTTCAAGTCGGGCGCCGGGCAGTACGATTCGTTCCCGAATTGTCGCACTCCCGCGCAGGTGCTGGTGGGGGATGCCCACAAACCTGACGGCGAAGTGGGGGGCATCGTCGGCGTCTTGGCATCAGCATGGGAGCGGCCACCCATCGAAAACAACGTGATCGAGGAGTATAATTTGGCGCATATCGCGCCCTCGGTCACCATCATGAAGTGCATGAATCCTCGGTATTCTGGCGTCGCGGTGACTCGGGATACCGATAACGGTCATCGGCGCACCACGAGCTATCAGTTGGTTAAGGGTTTCGGCGGTGGCGTCGAGAACGGTATCACCGAGGAAGGTCGGCTCACCAAGGACGGCCAAACGTTGAAACGTACCTTGCCGGGCGTCGACGGCTCGATGATGGAACCCGAAATCGCCAAGCAGCTGTTTGAGGTAACCCAACGGATTGAGCAGCTGTTCCATGACAAGATTGAGGCCGGCAAGGGCTACGCCGTGGACATCGAGTGGGTCTTCGACGAAGACGACAAGAAACTCTACATCGTGCAAGCGCGCACGGTGAGGGTATGAGGCCTGCCATGGCAGTGGC
>JAKLEG010000496.1 GCA_022703175.1 Myxococcota bacterium
GACGTTGCGGTAGGCCTTGGGCGGGTTGCCCTCGCTCGAACTCGCTTTGGCAATAAAAGCCGTGCCCCCCAAGCGTCCATAGCCCTCGGGGGTCCAGTAGATTGCCAAGAAGCGGTCGACGTTGATGGGGCCGCTCATTCCCATTTGGATCGTGCCCACCTGCAGCGGCACGTTCATATCCACCATCGTGACGCCGCCGTCGCTGGTTTTAAACAGGTGCGCCTCATTGCGATCGGCATCCAGCCATTTGTAGGCGGAGATGTAGCCATGCAGGCCATCGGGTAAGAAGAAGATCTCTTCAATCGCGTAGTCGCCGAACACCTGGCCGGCTTCCCAGGAGTAACCGCCATCGCTCGTGCGTAGCAGCTGAGCGCTGACGTAGCTCTTGGTGATGGAGTTGTCGTACGGATCTTGGCTTTCGACCATGTTGTAGGCGCCAATGTAGCCGCGCTGGGCATTGACGAAGACGACCTTCATGAGGTCAGTCGTTGTGGGACTTGGAATCTGCTGAAAACTGCCGCCCGGAAGCCTCCGTTTGATGATGCCGCCCTTGCCGACCACGATGCCCTCGTCGGCGTTGATGAACGCCAAGCCATTCACAGCCACGCCAAGGTCGGTGGAGCTCCAGCTCTGGCCGCGGTTGCTGGTGGCAAATACGCGTTGTCCGGCGACTACGTAGCCCACCTGGGCGTCCACGAATTGCACAGCGACCGGGGCGATGTTTAGAATGCCACCGAAACCATTGGTGATTTCGGTAAGTAGCGCGCCGCCATTGGTGCTTGCGTAAACGTGGGCCACAGGCTTCGGGATGTAACCTGTTTGATCAATGCTCAGGCCGATGGCGAAGAGGTCGGTGTCGGTGGGTTGTGAGACATCCAGCAGGGCCGCGCCGCCGCTGGAAAGCGCCGTCCAGCTACCTTGAGCCGAGTTGGTAAGCATCAGAATGCCAAGAACCACGATCAACCTGTGTTCGCGCATGGGGCCTTCCTGGTTGCGTCGAGGTCGCACCCTATCAAATCATGACATCATTGAACAAACCGACTCTTGCGTAGGGGCGACGTTTGCGCTTTGCGTGAGCCATGCGCGCAATCTATCTCGTTGGCAATTTCAGCATCATGTTGGCAAGTGGCTGCGGCAGCAATCATGCTGCCACTGACCTGACCTGCGGCCCCGGTACCGTGCGCCAGGGTAACAGTTGTCTGCCGTCGACGGGGCCCGTGGAGTTGAGCTGTGGTGCGGGAACCCACCAAGACGCGCAGGTATGTCTCCCCGACGCGTCGGCGCTTACCTGCGGAGCCGGAACCGAACGTCAGGACAACCAATGTGTCGCGCTACTTTCGACCGCTTACGATCTGCGCACCGCCGTGCAGGAGATCCCCGCCGATGGTTACAGCCAGATCCCGGTGTTAGCTTTTGGTCGCCAAGAAAACGGTCTCCCCGCCACCGAGGCCATCGTGCTGGGCTTGTCGCGACCCAATGCTGGCGCTCTGACTGCCACTCAAACCACGCTCATCCCCATGGGAGCCCCGACATTCTTTACCCCTTGTGATAGCAGCGTGACCCCCGCCTGTGTCGGCAGCTTCAACATCACGTTGGCCTTGGCGAGCGCTCCCAACA
The DNA here is from genome assembly GCA_022703175.1 of Myxococcota bacterium. Taxonomy (GTDB): domain Bacteria; phylum Myxococcota; class XYA12-FULL-58-9; order XYA12-FULL-58-9; family XYA12-FULL-58-9; genus JACRCV01. The sequence goes on from JAKLEG010000496.1 coordinate 1,618, forward strand.
CGCCGGTTGCCGCCTCGTGGGAGCTCACGTTGGTGGAGCCCACCGGCGTCGGGACGCCAGCGGCATGTATGACTTCGGGCAACGTGCTGTTTGTCAACGGCGAGGCCGACGACCCGATCCATCCCGGCCCGCTAAGCGTCAGCGAGGGTGCGTGGCAGACCAGCACTTCGGGAGGTGCCTTCCCAAACGACGTTACAGTGACCGTTGCGCCTGAGAATACCGCGGCGGGCGCGCTCTGGAGTCTGGAGCTTTCTACCGAAGCCTTGACCGAGGCGCTGCAACTCAAGGTCTACGACCAAGCAGAGCGTGCAGGTTTTGCCGTCGCTGGACACCCCGGCTTGGATGTCCACAGCGACAGTGCAAGCTGCAACACGCTTACAGGGCGTTTTCAGGTGTTCGAGTTGGCCACTGGCACCGCGGGCGCACTCACGCGTCTCACCGCCACCTTTGAGCAATACTGCGAAGGCGGGCCGGCGATGCTCAGTGGTTGCGTGCACTACCGGCAATGACCGCGGTGGCCACGACCGGGCTCGCCCCTCGGGGGCGTAAGTTACCGCAACTTCTCGGCATTTGGTCGTTGGGTTACCTGTTATTGGTGCTTGGACCCGCGTGGCGGGTGGTTCGGCATTTTACTTCAGAGTTGGCCGGCAACGGCGGTGACGCGTGGCAGAACCTTTGGAACATGGAGTGGGTCGCCTATGCGCTACAGCACGGGCAGAACCCCTATGTCACGAATTGGTTGCACCACCCTCACGGCACCACGCTGTTGTTCCACACTCTAAGTCCGGCGAATGCTTTGTTGGCGTGGCCGCTAGCGGCTCTTATGGGCCAACCTGCTGCGTACAACGCCGTTTTCTTGTTTGCCTTTGTGGCGGCCGGCAGCTGCATGGCGCTGCTCGCCTTTGAGCTTGGCACGGGGGCTTGGCCAGCGTTTGTGGGCGGTGCCATCTTCACGTTGTCGCCGTATCATTTTGCGCACTCGATGGGGCACCTGAACCTGACGGCGATGCAATGGGTGCCGCTGTTTCTTTGGTGCGTGGTGCGCTTCTTTCGTGCGCCCAGCTACCGCCGTGGATTGAGCATGGGCGCGGTGCTTGCGCTGGTGACGTTCACCGACCTCTACTACCTGTGGTTCGCTGGGGTGATGGCAACTGTAATTGCCGTGGCCGAGGCGTGGCAGCAACGCGCCGCGCTGCTCCGGGCTCATGTGTTTAAGACGTTTGCTGCTGGGGTGCTGGTGTTCCTCGTGAGCGGCGGTGTGCTGTTAGGCGCGGTGTTGTGGAGCTACCCTACGGCGGGGCTGGTTACGGCCCATCAGGCCTCCATGTGGGGAGCCGACATGATGGCCTACTTGGTGCCAAATTGGATCTCCGCGTGGCAGGCACCCTTCGCTGTCTGGCAGGCGCGGTGGGGTGGCAATCAGGCCGAAAACAGTCAGTATTTGGGCTACGTGGCGATGACGTTGGCCGGTTTCGGATGGTTGCGGCCGTCCGGGGTGCGACCGTGGCGATACCTGACGCTGTTCGGGATCGGGGTGTTGCTGTCCTTGGGACCCGTGCTGCATTGGGGGGGGCAGGCGATCACCTGGATGCCCATGCCGTACCGCGCGGTCGAAGGCCTGCTGCCGATCCTCAAGCTTTCCGGGGCGCCCACCCGTTGGTGCTTTGTGGCGGTCACTGCTTTGCCAGTGTTAGCCGCTTTTGGCGTGCGCGCGTTGTTGACGCAGGTCGGAGCGCGGCGCTGGGGGCCGGTGTCGCAGCGTGCGGGGGTCGCGGTTGCGGTCCTGGGGTTGGTGGTCGCGGAGTTTTGGCCGCGCTCGATTGAGACGCGGGCGACGACCCAACCAGGTTTCATCACGGTGTTGGCCCAAGATCCGCGAGCCGGCGCGGTTTACGACCAAGGCGGGGCCGGGCTGGCGCTGTTTCATCAACTCGGGCATCGCCGCCCGTTGATCGGCGGCTACATCTCTCGGGAGACTGAGGCAGCCCGTGGGTTTGTCGCGCAGACTCCAGTGCTGCAAGCGTTGCGCGGTGAGCGCCTGTTGGCGTCGGCCTACGTTTCGGACGCTGCGGCCGCGTTGGGATTGCGGTTTGTTATTGTGCCGCGCGCGGCCGGTCAGGCCAAGCGGCTCGCTGAGCAGGGCTTGCTGCTGTGGGAGCGGGGCGGGGGTTATGAGCTTTGGGAAATCCCGTGGCCTCCACAAGCCTTGCCTTAGCGCAACAGAAAAGCGAGGCTCCCCGGCCTCATGACGGACAATCGTTCTAACGCCGCAGCTTTGGCGGGCGCAGCCCTGCGTTCAGTACGTTGGGTGTATGCCGGTGTGGCGCTGGTCACCTCGGCGACGCTCATTCTCGAACTCGCGCTGACCCGCATTTTTTCGGTCATCATGTACCACCACTTCACCTTTTTGGCGGTGTCGCTGGCGCTATTTGGCCTTGGTGCGGCGGGCGTGGTGGTCTACTTGCGGCCAGCGTTGTCGACCCCCGAGCGCTGGCTTCATGGGCTGCGTCGCTATCCGTTGTTGGCCGCTTTGGCGACTGTGCTCGCACTTGTGATCGTGTTGCGCCAAACGGTTGGCGTCGGCGCCGCGACCCATAATTTGTTGACACTAACGCTCATTTACCTCGTGGCGGCGGTGCCGTATTTCTTGTCCGGTATGACCGTGAAGTTGGCCGTCAACGCGCTTCAGCACCAGATGGCGGTGCTTTATTTTGTTGATTTGCTGGGCGCCGCGTTGGGCGCTTTGTGCGTGATTCCCTTTCTGAGTGTAGTGGGTGGGCCCGGCACCGTGTTGATTGCGGCGATGCTTTTGGCCTGCGCGTCGCTTTGCTTTGTGTTGGCTGAAGCTGCCTCCTTGCGTTGGCGTGTTGGCGCCGGAGCGGCGGCCGTGGTGTGCCTGGGGCTTGTCGGTAGTGTGGCTTACAATCCGTTGTTTCACATGCCGTCGGCCAAGGAGACCAACGAGACCAAGGTCGTCTTCGAAAAGTGGAACGCGTTTTCGCGCATTACTGTTGAGGGGACGGGGCAGGATCATCAGTGGTTGCGCATCGATTC
>JAKLEG010000497.1 GCA_022703175.1 Myxococcota bacterium
CTCTTGGAACGAATTCGACGGGGTTGGGACGACTACATCGTGGAGTTCAACCTGCAACAGCAGGTGGCACTCATGGATCGTCTTCAACAAGCGATGCGCGGGCAATCGGCGGCTTGGGAGCTAGGGTCAGGCGAGCGGGCTCAGCTTCTTATGGCTTTGGGGGGGCTTATGGCCTTGGTGGGCGTCAGTGTGGCAGTGTGGCGATTCCAGCGCCGACGCCGACACCCAAAGGTGGGCAAACTCATTCGCGAGCTGTTGCTTGCGCTTGGCAAGGCCAGGGGACAGCCGGTCGCCGAGCAGGAGACCTGTCGGGAGGTGCTCCTTGAGCTCACCCAACAGCCGCCCGTATCTCTTGAGCCTCGGGAACTGGCCCGTCTGACGCAGGCGGTGGCTACGTATGAGTCGCTTCGGTTTGGCTCTGCCGAAGCTGGGGCGACCTCACACTCACGTTAGACTTGCCTAAATTCGTTTATCCGGATATATGCATGCACTCCTAAGGATGTGGCATGCATGCGGGATGTTGCTGAATTTTATAAGGTTTTTTCTGACGAAGCGCGGCTTAAGATTGTCTGGTTGTTGTGTCACCAGTCGGAACTGTGTGTCTGTGACATCATGGGCGTGCTCAAAATGACGCAGTCTAAGGCTTCGCGCCACTTGGGGACGTTGAAGCGCGCGGGCCTGGTGCGCGATCGCAAGGAAGGCTTGTGGTCGTACTATGCATTGGCCCCCGGGGTTGAAGCGCCTTGGTTGCGCGCGCAACTGGAATTGCTGCGCCAAAAGCTTTGTGAACGTACCGATGCCGCAGCGCTGTTGATGCAACTGCATGGCTGGCTGTCGGCCAAGGCTCGTGGCATGCCGTGTCGCACCGATGCGAACCAAACCAGCGACAAACCCAACTCAACCACCAGCGTCAGTCACGGAGCCTGAGCATGGCAAACGTCGGCACTTCTAACGGTCCTAACGGTGACACGAGCGTGGCCCAGCGGCTGTCCTTTTTGGATCGCTACCTGACGCTGTGGATTTTCGCCGCCATGGGTATCGGTGTGGGGGGGGGCTATCTGGTCCCCCAAGTGGTGCCCTGGTTGAATACTTTCAATGTCGGTACCACCTCGGTACCTATCGCTATTGGTTTAATTTTAATGATGTTTCCGCCCTTGGCGAAGGTTCGTTATGAGGAGATGGGACCGGTTTTTAGGAACGCCAAGGTGCTGCTGTTGTCGCTTCTGCAGAATTGGGTGGTCGGACCGGTTTTGATGTTTGGGCTAGCGGTGTTGTTTTTGCGCGATCGCCCTGAGTACATGGTTGGGCTCATTATGATCGGGCTCGCCCGCTGCATTGCCATGGTCATCGTTTGGAACGATTTGGCCAAAGGCGACACCGAGTACTGTGCCGGGCTCGTGGCTTTCAACTCCATTTTTCAAGTGTTGTTCTTCTCGTTGTACACCTATCTGTTCATCACCGTATTGCCCACCTGGTTTGGCCTAACCGGCGTGGCGGTGAACATCACCATCGGCGACATCGCGCAAAGCGTGTTTATCTACTTGGGCATCCCGTTTTTGGCGGGGCTTATCACCCGCGTTTCGCTGATAAAACTAAAGAACAAGCAGTGGTACCACGACAAGTTCATTCCCAAGCTGAGCCCGCTGACGCTCATTGCGTTGTTGTTCACCATCGTGGTGATGTTTTCGCTCAAGGGCGAAGCAATCGTTGCGTTACCTCTGGATGTGCTGCGCATCGCCTTGCCGTTGCTCATCTATTTTGTGGTGATGTTCTTCCTGTCGTTCTTCATGAGCAAACGGGTGAAAGCCAACTACGCGCAGGCCGCGACGTTGTCGTTCACGGCCGCTTCCAATAACTTTGAGCTCGCGATTGCCGTGGCGGTGGCCACCTTTGGCATTCACCATGGTGCGGCCTTCGCCGCCGTGATCGGGCCGCTCGTGGAAGTGCCGGTGTTGATTGGTTTGGTGCACGTGTCGCTGTGGCTTGGTCGCAAGTACTTTGGCCTAGCTAAGGCCTCTGCGTGAGTGCGCCCACATCACAACCTCGCCGAGCGCGCTCCTTTGGCCTGGCAGCCGGAGGAGGCACACTCCTGGTGCTGGGGTTTGTGCTCTATCGCCACCTCGAACCGCTGGCGAATTTGCTGACCTACACGGTTTTTGGGTTATCACGAGAGAGCCACGCCGCAGCAGCGCTGTCGTTCTTTTTGTTCGAAGTTCCCAAGGTTATGCTGTTGTTGGTCAGCGTGGTTTTCGCTGTGGGGGTGGTGCGCTCGTTCTTTACCCCTGAGCGTACCCGGCGGATGTTGGCGGGTAAACGCGAGAGTTTGGGGAACATCTTGGCGGCGCTGTTGGGGGTGGTGACGCCGTTTTGCTCCTGTTCGGCTGTGCCGTTGTTCATTGGCTTTGTTACCACCGGCGTGCCGTTGGGCGTGACGTTCTCGTTTCTAATCTCGGCGCCGATGGTGAACGAGGTGGCGTTGGTGCTGTTGTTTGGGCTGTTTGGTTTCAAGGTCGCAGCGCTGTACCTCACCACCGGGCTTGCGATCGCGATGCTGGCCGGCTTCATCATCGGTCGGCTTAAGTTGGAGCGGCTGGTAGAGCCGTGGGTGTATGCGATGCCGGTGGGGGCTGCGACGGCTGACGGTGACCTGGGTTGGCCTGAACGGTTGCGCTTTGGCAAAGCGGCCGTGAAGGAGATCGTCGGCAAGGTTTGGCCCTATGTGGTGGCGGGCATCGCGGTCGGCGCTGGGATTCATGGCTATGTGCCGCAGGATTTCATGGCCGCTATCATGGGCAAGGGGGCGTGGTGGTCGGTGCCGCTGGCGGTGCTGATTGGCGTACCGATGTACTCCAATGCCGCCGGTATTATCCCGGTGGTGCAAGCGCTACTCGAAAAAGGGGCGGCGCTTGGCACCGTGCTGGCCTTCATGATGGCGGTGATTGGGTTGTCGCTCCCGGAGATGATCATTTTGCGTAAGGTGCTGACATTGCCGCTCATCGCCACGTTTGTGGGGGTGGTCGCAAGCGGCATCCTTATCGTCGGATATCTGTTTAACTTCTTGTTTTGAGGAGTTTTTTATGGAGCTCAAGGTTCTGGGGTCGGGTTGTGCCAAGTGCCAACAGCTGTATGCCGCGGCCTCGCAGGCGGTGGCCAAAGCCGGTGTGCAGGCGTCGCTTGTCAAAGTGGAAAAGCTTGATGAAATCATGAAGTACGGCGTGATGATGACGCCCGCCTTGGTGGTGAACGGCCAGGTGAAGTGCTCGGGGCGTTTGGCCAATGTCGACGAGATTGTGGGCTGGTTAAGCGCCGGAAGCCAAGGTTGAGGCGCGCGTGCTGCAAAGCTTCGTAAGCCAGGCTGGCCAGTACCTCACTGACAGCTCTTGGCTCGCCGTCGTGGCGGTCTTCCTGGGTGGGGCGCTTACTGCCAGCAATCCCTGTGTGCTTGTGATGATTCCGCTGATGATGAGCGTCGTGGCCGGACGTCATGATGAAAAACCTAGTATCTTCAGGTCACTGGGGTTCTGTTTTGTGTTTGTGTTGGGACTTGGCTTCACCTTTGTGGCGCTCGGGATGACGGCGGCGTTGGCGGGGCAAATGTACGGCGAGGTCTCGAAGCTGTGGAACTTCGTGGTGGCGGGGGTTTGTTTGGTGATGGGGTTGCAGCTGGCCGGGCTTGTCAACCTGCCTATTCCCAGCGTTGGCGGACGGTTGCAGCCGCAGGCACGCGGCATGCTAGGGGCGTTGTTTTTGGGGTTGTTATTCGGATTGGTATCGGCGCCCTGCGCGGCGCCCATTTTGGTGGTGCTATTGACCTACCTTGCGGGGGCTGGGGCCTCGGTGTGGTATGGCGGTTTGCTGCTGTTGGTTTATGCGCTAGGGCATAGCGTCCTGGTGCTCGTAGCGGGCACCTCGATGGGGGCTGCCCGGGCGCTGATTGAAAATCGCCGCGCCACCCAGACGCTTGCCTGGCTACGGCGCGCTGCCGGCGCGTTGGTGGTGCTGGTCGGCGTCTACTTTGGGATACGGGGTTTGGCCTGAAAGGATTCTCAGATGCATTATCTAACGATTGGATTTTGTTTGGTTTCTAGTTTTGGGTTGGTGGGGGCCTGTCAGGATCCGACCCCCCCGTCGTCGACGCCCGCCGTCGCCGTTGGGGTCGCCAAGGCCCAAGTGGCCAAAGTGGTATTCATCGACAAGGCCATTGCCTGCGATTGTACCAAGAAGCGCACCGAGGACAGCTTTGCCGCTCTGACCACGGCGTTGGGAACTCCCGCAAGTCTGCCGGTGGAGCGGATCCATCTGGATACCCAAAAAGCCCAAGCCGATACCTACACGGTCTTCAAACCGCTGCTGGTGGTACCCGGCATCTACTTTCTGGATGCGAACAACGCGGTGGTGGAGCTGTTGCAGGGCGAGGTGCAGGCTGAGCAAGTGACGATGGTGCTCAAAGGGGGATGAAATTGACGACGCCCTCGCTTGGTTGAAGCGCTTAGATTGTGCGTTGACCCCAGGGTGCACGGTTGACAAGCCGGTATCCCCATTCCTATGGTATTTCGGCAACGTCCAACGGGAGTCGAATGGCGAGCACGAACACGAGGAACGCTGCTGCGGGTACCGCCATCGAGGTGTCCCGCTCGGGCCTTGTGCTTGTGCTATTAGTTTT
>JAKLEG010000498.1 GCA_022703175.1 Myxococcota bacterium
GTTGGCAGCGTCATGGGTTCAGGTCACGCAGAGGGGTCAATGCTCCTGGGAAACTCCAGGTGCAGGGGGGTCAATGCTCGTGAGAAACTTTAGGCCAGAGGGGTCAAAGGTCGTGGGAATCGACAACAAGTTCGTGAATCTGGTCAAAGGCTTCGCGGCCGGTCATCCCCGGCATGATCATGTCGAGGATAACCAGGCGGATACGACTGCCATGCTGTCGCACCAGTTCAATGGCCTCGCGACCTCCAGGTGCTGTTAACACGTCGTAGCCAAGCTTCTTCAACAAACGACCATACACCGCGACAAGTTGAGGTTCGTCATCTACCACCAAAACTGTCCCAAGGCCCCGAACCACGGGCTCAGGCAATGCAGCCGACAGCGTGGGCGCTAAGCGTGGGTTCGTAGCGAGACTTGCAGCGGGGAAGTGGAGAGAGAAAGTCGTGCCCATGCCGAGCTCGCTGTCGACCGTGATGAAACCGCCGTGGTTTTTGACAATACCGTACACCGACGCCAAACCAAGCCCAGTGCCTTGCTCGGCGCTCTTGGTGGTAAAGAACGGTTCGAATAGCCGACTCTTGGTGGCCGCATCCATGCCGCAACCAGTGTCGGTGACCGCGAGCCGAACGTAGGTACCCGCTTGCACCCCGTACACAACGACCTGAGCCTCGCTGAGCTCAATATTTTCGGCACGCAACAACAGGCGCCCACCGTAGGGCATGGCCTGCCCGCCATTAACTAAGAGGTTCAAGAGCGCCTGTTCGAGTTGGCTGTGATCCATCAAGACCTGATGGAGGTCCGAGGCAACATCCAGATGCAGCGAGACATCTTTGCGAATACGCCCAAAAATCGAACTCGTCTCCTGAACGGCGCGCCCCAGATCTAACGGCCTGACGTCGTACTTACCGCGGCGAGCAAAACCTAAGAGCTGCCGAGTAAGGTTCGCGCCGCGCCCCACAAGCGCCTTCATCGCCACGATATCAGCCCGCTGTGCCGAATCGGCGGGGAGCTCGAACTCAAGCAGCGACAACCCACCCAACACGCCACCCAAAATGTTATTGAAATCATGGGCAATGCCACCTGCAAGCGTGCCAATCGCCTCCATTTTGTGGGCTTGAGCCAACTGGGCCTGCAACAACTCGTGCTCGTGCTCCAACCGCTTGCGCTCGGTGATGTCGACGACCACCAGGCGACACGCCTGCCGCTCCTCGGTAGTGCTACCAGTAAACTCCAGATGCCGCGGCGCCGCCCCTGCGACAGCGACGCCTACCTGACAGGCCGGTTTGGCATCGTCCGTAAACAACGCTGTCCAAAACCTGTCAAAAACGACATGACTTGCTGCATCTAACTGAGGACGCAGGCTTGCGCCCACCAGACGCGCACGTTCTTGGCCCAAGAGACGCGCACCGTTCAGATTCACCTGCTGGATACGGCCGTCTGTACCTACGGTGAGGTAGCCGACCGGAGCAAATTCGTACAAATCGCAGTAGCAAGCCAAGGCCTGCTCAGTTTCGGAGCGAGCACGCTCTAGCTCTTCGTTTTGGAGCTCCAATTCGACCTGATAAACCTGCAGCTCATGCACAAGACGCAAAGCATCAGCCGCATTGGCGGGTTCTTTGAAGGTGCGACGAGCGGAATGGGTGCCTACGGCGGCCTCGGCACGGCGGCGAAGCTCAGACTGACCTTTTGAGGTTGCCCCCATCTCCCCCCTCCTCCCACATGAACACTTAGCGTTCCCGAAGTGCTGCCTCCAACGCCTTGGCCGCGGAGATATCCACGAAGGTAATAACAACACCGTCAATACGATTGTCTAGGGTCCGATAGGGCATAATTCGCACCGAGAACCAACGCCCGTCGGTGGCAGCAACCGGTTTCTCCTTGAACACCAGACTTTGCAGCACCGCACGCGCATCGGCTGCTAGCTCCGGGTAAATGAGTTCTGACGCCAAATCAGTGATCGGTCGGTTGATGTCGCTTGGAATTAGTTTGATGAGCGTCGTCATCTGCGCGGTGTAGCGCCGCACCTTTAGCCCAGCATCCAAGAACAATGTCGCGATGTCGATGCTATCGAGCAAGTTGCGCATGTCGTCGTTGGCTCGCGACAACTCATCGACCTTAGCCTGCAGCTCGTGATTGAGGGTCTGCAGCTCCTCATTCATCGACTGCATTTCCTCTTTAGAGGTGGTCAACTCTTCGTTCGTGCTCTGCAACTCCTCGTTGGTGGATTGCAGCTCCTCATTGGCGGACTTGAGCTCCTCCTGCGAGGCCTGCATCTCTTCGCGCGTAGTCTGAAGCTCTTCCTCGACCTCCTTGAGCGCTACGTCGAGCCCCGGAGACAATCTGGAAGGCCTCTTGCGTTTGCCCGACGGCTTATCGCCGCGCGTCGTGTTCTCCTCACCAAAGAGGACCATCGTCATACCGCGCAGTGCCTCAGGTTCCCGCAAGGGCACCACGGTGATCGCGACTGACTGCGTTACGCCACGATCCGTAAGGTTCGCACGAATCGGGACCGGCGCGGCATGGGCGCGTAGCGACTTTTGGAAGGCGTTGGAGAGTTGGCGCCGCAGCCCCACGCGCGCCATCGCGTGAATGTTCCAGTTCGCCTTGCCGACGGCCGGTTCAAGATAGTCGCCCGTGCTACCGCTAACGTAGAGGATGTCACCCTGTCGATTCGTCAACACTGCGGCAGGCGCGTAATAATCTAACAGCCAACGGTCGGCCAAGGCTTGCAAGTTGGGTAGCGGCCGCGTCATCGCCATACTCTGTCCTATGTCGGAGGGGCGCACCTGGAACGCCGCCGGAAAGTCAACTGCCTCCGTGCGCGCCGTTACAGCCAGCTTACGATAAAGCCGCATCTTAGGGCCGGTCGCGGCAAATAGCTCAGAGGCACCGCCCAAGGCCTCCGCGCTCCCAAGAAGCAGAATGCCGCCAGGATTCAGACTGTAGTGAAACAACGGTAGGAGTTTCTTTTGTACGTCGGGCGCCAAATAGATCAGGAGGTTACGACAGCTCACCACGTCGAGGCGAGTGAACGGCGGATCCATAATGGCGTTTTGGGTCGCAAACACCACTGTTTCCCGGAGGTCGGGACGCACCCGATAACCGCGCTCCTCGGATGCGAAGAAGCGCTGCAGTCGCTCAGGCGAAACGTCCGCAGCAATCGCCGGTGGATAAACACTCTGACGTGCACGCTCGATGGCGTCCTTGTCGAGGTCGGTGGCAAAGATCTGAAGCTTGAACTCCCGGCTGGGGCTAAGTTGCGCGATCGCTTCCTTGAAAACAATCGCCAACGAGTAAGCCTCTTCGCCCGTGGAACAACCAGCCACCCAGGCCCGCAAGGTCGATTGCCCACTACGCCCCGCCAGCAGGGCCGGTAGTACCTTGTCGCGCAAGTGCTCCCAAACCGGAGGGTCGCGAAAAAAGCTTGTGACCCCAATAAGCAACTCCTTGAAAAGTAGCGTCGCCTCCTGGGGGCTTTCCTGAAGGAACCTGAGATAGTCGACAATACTGTCGAGTTGATGCACCCCCATACGTCGTTCGATACGTCGATAGAGGGTGCTGCGCTTGTATCCAGAAAAGTCATGACCACTGTGGTCGCGCAACAGCACGCAGATCTTCTCCAACGCGCTGTGGGTCTTCTCGCTCAATGCCAAGCTCGATTCGCCATAGGCCATGGGGTGCCGGTGTTGCTCCACAATACGTTCAATGAGCGCTTCTGCCGGAGCCACGACGTCTGCGTAACCGGCACTGATGACGCTCTGTGGCATGGCCGCGAATTTGGCTGACGCTGGCTCCTGCACAAACACCGTGCCACCATGTTCCTTGATGGCTGCCATCCCCAAAGTCCCATCGGAACCCATCCCCGATAACATCACACCCATGCAGCGGCGCTGTTGATCAACCGCGAGGGAACGGAGAAAAAAATCGATGGGTAAACGCAGGCCGCGAGGTGCTGCCGGTGCCAGCAGATGCAACACGCCATGCAGAATTGACAAATCGTAATTCGGGGGAATGACATAGACGTGGTTGGGTTCGACCCGCATGCGGTCACAGATCTGCACAACCTTGAGCGGCGTAACCCGCTGCAACAACTCCACCAGGAGCCCTTTGTGGGTCGGATCCAAGTGCTGCACGACCACGAAGGCTGCCCCACAGGGATCGGGAGCATGACGAAAGAACTGCTCTAGCGCCTCCAAGCCTCCGGCTGAAGCGCCAATACCAACCATCGCAAAACCAACGTCTGCATCTGGAACACGTGAGACCACCGACAATTCGTGAAGGGGCGGCGACTCGGGCGAAGACTCTTTGGCCTTCGCCACACCACGCGGTTTGGAGATACGCTTGTGACTCATGGTGTGGGTGAGGCCCGTCCCCGCCTCAGAACACGTATGGCGCTAACCAAATGCAGGCGAGCACCACGCCGCTTGATAGCCAAACCTTGTAGTCTCGGCCACGGCAATAAACAAGACAAGCTCATCACGACGCCTCAAAACGGTTGAGGCTTTCGCATCGATGACGACCGGTGGCGTGACGACTGGCTTTGTTCCTCGACCTGCTACCAGTGGGTGCAGCGGACGGCGATCTCGGTGTTGCCTGGGCCAGCCTCCGACCACGCCACGCAGGCTGAGTTGCCAGTGATTGATAGGGCG
>JAKLEG010000499.1 GCA_022703175.1 Myxococcota bacterium
TGCATGAAGCGATTCTCGAAGATCGTCTCGGTGATGACACTCACGCCGTTGGCCACCGTTAAGAGTGCCATCAATTGCGCCTGCATATCCGTGGCAAAACCAGGGTACGGTGCGGTGCGCACATCGATCGGTTGAATAGGGGTCGCACGATTCACCACCACCCGATCGGGGTGCACGTCGAGCTTTGCCCCAAGGCGCTTCAACTTATCGAGCAACGCTACCTGGTGCTCGGGCACGCCGCCCCGAATCGTCAACGCCTCGCCCGCCAATGCGCCCGCCACCAAAAAGGTGCCAAACTCGATGCGATCACTCACCACCCTATGGTGAAAGGGTTTTAGTTGGGTGGCTCCATGAATTTCGAGATGCTCGGTGCCGGCGCCATCGATCTTGGCGCCCATCCTCATCAGCACGGTGGCCAAGTCGACAATCTCGGGCTCACACGCCGCGTTGTGCAACACCGTCGTGCCCTCGGCCAACGCCGCGGCGATCATCAGGTTTTCGGTGCCGCCCACGGTCGGAAAATCAAAAGTAATCTCCGCGCCCACCAGTTTCTTGGCCGACGCTTCGACGTAGCCGTGGTCGATTCGCAAAGTCACGCCCAGCTGCTCCAGGCCCTTCAAGTGCTGATCCACCGGCCGCGCGCCAATCGCACAGCCGCCTGGTAGTGATACTCGGGCTTGGCCATAACGGGCCAGCAGTGGCGCAATCACGAGGAACGACGCGCGCATCGTGCGTACCAAGTCGTAGGGTGCTTCGTGCTTGTCCACACGACAGGCGTTGATGCTGAGGTCGGCACCCTCGCGGGTCACTGTCGCGCCCATGTGCGACAGGAGTGCCCCCAGCGTGCGCACATCCATCAGGTCGGGCACGCCCAACAGGCGGCTTTCTCCTTCGGCCAACAGCGCCGCCACCATGATCGGCAGGCTGGCGTTTTTCGAGCCCGAAACCTCAAGCAGGCCGGTAAGTTTCGTGCCGCCCTGAATACGAAATGCATCCATCGAAATCGATCCTACTTCGCGCCGCTTGGCGAGGAGGTGGGCCCTGCGTGTCGCCCGTATTGCTGTACGATGCGTAACTCCAAGAACAACAACCAACGCTCGCCGGTGAGGAAATAGAACACCCGTCGCCCAAACCGCACGCAGTCGCCGTTCACCAAAAAGACGCGCTCGTTGTTCACGAGCCGCCGTCGGTTTACGAACGTGCCGTTCGAGGAGTTCATGTCACACAGCCAAACCTGTTGATCATCATCCTGCAGCTGGGCATGCAGCGACGACACCGTGTCGTCGACAATGAGAATATCATTACGCTTGGCGCGCCCAAGACAGACGTGCGTTGCGTGGGTGTCGGAGTGCTTCTCGATGAGGTGCACCGGACTGTCGTTGCCAATCAAGGGTTGCAACGCCAACATCCGCTCGATGCGCGCCTCGTGGTGTTGCTTCAGGTCTTCGTCGGTCATTTGCACTTTCATCGTTGACCAACGAATGCGCGCCGGTTTTTTCTCTTCGTGCTCGGGGAGCAAGACCTCTTCGTTGGCCATCGCCTCCACCAGCACGGCGGGGCCAGGCTTAGGGCTATGACCCTCCCGCAACGCCAGGCGATGGTGTTCCATACATTCCGAAACCGTCGACATGCGGCGCACCATACGCGCGTGGCGGGCGCTTCGCCAAGAGGTCAGATAGCGTGCTGCTCCCTAACGAAGAGGGCTGACGAGCGATGCGGACTGACGTTAGCCTTTGGAGGACTCGGTCCCCAACAACGCCGCGTTGTACTGAATGTTCGCAGTTGTCTTTAGGTGGTCAAGCCACTCACGATAAACTTGCGTACGCTTGGTCCACAACATCTTGTTCTTTAGCGTTTCTTTTTCGCCATCGAACTTGGCGAGGTCGGGGATTTCGCGCTCCTGGAGGGCCACCACGTAGTAGCTCTTGCCAATCTTGTAGACCTTGCTGACGTTGCGCTTCTCAGGGGTCAGCGTGAACAGCTCGTCGGCCAACTCCTTCGACACGCCAATGCGCGGAATCGCCGGCTGCATCTTGGTCATCCAGCCAGTTTCCAAGCGGGTGGGCAACGTGACCACCGTTTTGCCCTTGGCAGGCTTCGGGGGCTCCTTCGCTTGGGCTTCGCTCCAGGTCAGCTTCTCGAAGGCCTCGCCCTTGCTCAAGGCCGCAAACACCAGGTCGGCCTGGGTCTTAGCGGCGGCATCGGCGGCGCGCGACTTCAGCAGTTGCGTCGCCACCTGCGTCTTAACCTCGTCCAGCTTCTTGCGTGTCGGAGCCTCAACGGCCGTCACCTGGGCCAACACCAACGTGTTGCCTACACGTACGGGCGCGGCGGTGATCTCATCTTGCTTCAACGCAAACACCGCATCTGCCAGCTCTTTGGGAAGTTGCGTACGCTCGAAGGTACCGTACTCACCCCCCTTGGCAGCGGTGGCCGGGTCTTCGGATTCGCTCTTGGCCAATGCTGCAAAATCACCACCCTCGGTCAGCTGGCCACGCAGCTCCAGCAACTTGCCGCGCACTTTGGCAACGTCGGCGTCACTGGCGGCCTCGGGCAGCTTGCGCACGATTTGGCGCAACGTCACGCGTTGGGGCGTGCGGTACTTGAGGGCGTCCTCGTTGTAGGCTGCTTCAACCGCAGGCATTTCGTCTTTGAGCAGCGCTTCGATCGCAGCTTGGCTGGGCACCACGCCGGTCTCTTGCGGGTCAAACTTCACGAACGCCGCATTGACGCGGTCGTGCTCACGCAGGTAGTCGTTCTTCAACTCGTCGTCGCTGACGCTCAAGTTGTCGCGAATGAAGCGCTCCATCTTGCTGCCCAAGATGTCGTTGCGCACATCGGCCTCGAACTTGGTCACCGTGGTCTCAAACGAGCGCTCGACCCAATTCGAGTATTGCTCGAAGGTGACGTCCTTAACGCCGTAGCGCGTTTCGAGGTGCTTCACCAACTCGTCGTCGCTCACCACCAAGCCGCGGCGGGCGGCCTCTTGGGCAAGCAAGCGCTTGGTCACGAGCGCATCCAGCACTTGTTTGCGCAGGCCCATCCGCTCCAACATCTCGTTGGACATCTCGAAATTCGCCGCTTGCGCGCGGCGACGGTAGTTCTCTACCTGGCTGCGGTAGTCTGAGTAGAATTCGCGCTGCGGGATCACTTCGCCATCCACGATCGCGGCAAAGTTGCCGGTATCGGGACGACACGAGCCTGACCCAGGGCCGAAGTTGATCGCGAACACCACAATAATGGCGCCGAAGATCAGGTAGATAAGAAAAGACTCCGATTGACGTCGCATCATGTCGAGCATGGGCGCCCCTATATCCCGGCTAGTGAGGCCGGGGCAACGGATCTGCGACGTCATCTGTGTAAGTTTTCGTGGGGGGTAAATCCCCCCACCGTCAGGTCAAAACCACGGTTTGAGGCAAGCGCCGACTCAACAACGACGCCGGCTGCGGCGGAGGCTGGTTCCCAAGAGGAGCAGCCCTCCAAATCCCAGCCACGAATCGGTGGCCGCAGACGCGCTACATTGGCAGCCGCCGCTCTTGTCGTGGCTTTGCGGCACTGGGTCGCCCCCGCCGCTCGGGTCGAAGCTGTCCCCACCTATCGGACCACCGTCGGGGTTAGGACCGGAGTCCACGCAGGCATCGATGCTGCCCGACACGCACACCCCCGCCGCACAGTGATCACCGCCAGTGCAAGCATTGCCGTCATCGCACGGGGCCGTGTTAAAGCTGTGCGTGCACGACCCCAGACCATCGCACATGTCGGTGGTGCAGGGATCACCGTCATCGCAGCTGTAGCTCGACCCATGGCAATTACCGGTGAAGCAGACATCGGCCACCGTGCAGGCCTCGCTGTCATCACACGCGGCGCGATTGGAGGTGCGACTGCAGCCTCCGGCACCGTTGCAAGCGTCGCTCGTGCACACATCACCGTCGTCGCAGGAATAGCTCACGCCGGAGCAGACGCCCTCTTGGCAGGCGTCGTCGCTGGTGCACCAGTTGCCGTCGTTGCAGGGCGCGCCATTCAACAAAGTGGCGCCATCACAACGGTCATTGGCCTCATCGCAGCTGCCGCCTTGACATGAAACGCCCGCTTCACAGGTGCGCGCCACACCGTGACAGGTGCCCGCTTGGCAGGCGTCATTGAGGGTGCAGTAGGCGCCATCGTCGCAGGGCGTCCCCACCGGCCGCTCAGGGTTCGTGCACACGCCTGTTGCCGGCTCACAGACCCCAGCGTCGTGGCACGCGTCGCTCGCTTGGCAGCTCACCGGTTGCGTGCCGCGACAAGCGCCCGCTTCGCAAACATCCACGTTGGTGCAGGCATTGCCGTCGTCGCAGGCTGCGGTGTTGAACGTGCGCGTGCAGGTGCCATCACCGTTACAGACTTCGTCGGTGCAGGGGTTATGGTCGTCACAATCGTAGCTCACACCGAGGCAGCTGCCTTCGGCCGTGCACAAATCACCGTGGCTACAGGCGTTGCCGTCGTTGCAGGCGGCCGTGGCGGCAATGCGCTCGCACCCGCCTTCACCGTCACAAAGGTCGATGGTGCAAGAATCGCTGTCGTCGCACGAAAACGCCGTGCCGCCGCAACTGCCGGCGGTGCAGAAATCACCTTGGCTGCACGGATT
>JAKLEG010000005.1 GCA_022703175.1 Myxococcota bacterium
CCTTGTTCGCATCGCGCAAACGTGCACCGGGCCTGAGCTGCCTCGCAGCGAAGGCGGCCACGTCGCGTCTGGAAATCTGGTCCAGGCGCTTTGCGCCAAAGAACGGCAAGATATGGTTCCTTAGGATGGCCTTCTTCGCAGACAGAGAACTCGGCTTGTTGTGCGGCTCCGCGTGGTTCTGCAAGTATTCACCCACGAACTCCGCCACTGTTGGGACTCTCACCTCACCTTTCCGCCACGCCCCGGTCACGAGGGATGAGCGCAACTCCCGCTCATAGGCCTCGGCGCCTCGCCGGCTCTGAACCGGCGAGACACGACGAACACGCTTCCGTTGACCGTTTGGTAGCTCTAGATCCACGTCTACCACCCAATAGTTGCGCACCGCTCCGCTTGCCGTGTCGGTGCGCTTGTCACGTCGTACGCTCATTTGGTCTCCCTGAGCGCGAAACGCGAACGTTGCCCGACAGCCAATGTAACACGGCAACCCGACTGAATCTCCATTGGCGCCCAACGCGCTGGCAGGGCACGTGGCTGCGCTTGGCCAACTCGAGCAGGGTGGGTCGACTGACACGAAGCAACGCAGCCGCCTCACGCAAAGTGAGTGTTGCCTGTTCTACAGCCAGAGAGAGCCCCTCGTCTGGGAGTTCCGGCACGTCTGTGACGCCGCTCACTCTGGTGGTCACGACGCCACCTCGTTGATTGTGACGACGGCTGAGCGCCCTTTGTGTCTCAGGACCGACACTAACCCGCGGGCCTCGAGCGCACGCAGGCCCCGAGAAGCGGCATGACGATCCACACCGAGCTCCCTGAGCCGGGCCCCCGACATTTTGACCACCATCGACCTCTCCAGACCGTGGAGGTGCCAGACGACGAGGGCCACGTGAAGTGCTCTTCCTGGGCACTTCGCCGCCACTGAGAGCCATGCCCATGGAATAGGCCCCTTGAGGTACCTGCTGTACCTCACGAGACGCTGACTGGGTGCAACGTTGTCCGGATCCGATACGCCACCTACGCGAACATCTCCAATCGTGAACTCGATCATCCTCAACTCCATATTTGAACTATAAATAGACTGTACGGTGTGGTGCGGGCGCTACAGTTGGTTGCTGTGGTGCGACACCATGTGCATGACGATGACCATCGGCGTGAATCAGCAGCCACACTTTGTCCCAAAAGGCCGCGCCTCTGTCGTCAGTAAACCTGTTTGGAAACAGGACTCGCTTCACGTCGGTGCGGAGCCTAAATCCATCAAGGACGATCGCGCTTGCGTCACTCATGGCCCTCCTGGTGACACCGATCGCTTCCTCGAGCTCGTCAGCAGGGGCTTCGATTAGCAGTGCGTCATGCACTGGCGCGCACACAGCGATGCCCGCCTCTGTGGCGAGACAGCACGCAAGACGCAGGATCTCGGCGCCATTCGCCTGGAGCGGGAAGTTCCGGACGGTTCCCGGTTTGGTATCTCGGTCGATATAGAGGGGCCACCCAAACACGGTCGTGATTCCACCTGAGAAATTTGCAAACGCCTCCAGGTTCTCCGTCCAACGCCAAAACTGTGCAAAGACGCGCCGGTGAAGGGCCAGAAGTTCTTTAGCCCGCGCCTCCGACTCACCGAGGCGCACACCGAGGCTCCGCGCTCCCATGCCATACAGCACGCCCAAACCACAGGTGGTCTTGAATTGCTCGCGCACGATCTTGTGCGATCGCTTGGTCGCCTCAGGCGGTGCCGCTCCAGCCATCTTGGCAAACGCTAGATAAGCATCACCCGACTCGTAGGCGGAGCGCATTGCCGCATCTTCCGACAGTGCCGCGCCCACGCCGAACTCCTGTTGGGCCCAATCGATGTACGCAAGCCCATAACCCGGCGTTGGCCGAATTAGGCCCCGCAACCACGCCGATGCCCCGAATATGAACGCAGTGGTGCTCGGCTGATTCCGACCAGTTTTGGATCGGAACGGAGCCAGCGGGGCGCGATTCCGTCCGTCAGGCCCAATCGCCAGGTTCGACCTGCGCATCGAGCTTAGCGCGCTCCGTAGTTGCTGCAGCGGCGCGACGCTCGGGTACACTCGCGCCAGCTGTTTGAACGTGTCAGCATCCAAGGCTGGCGCACCGTCCGCAAGCAGCGGCCATGCCAACCGATTCTGACGGAGCCATTCAACGAAACGCTGGCGGCGGAACCTGGTGCCGTCGTAGACGCCATAGACACTGTCGATTTCGGCAATAAGCCGCACACGGATGGAATCCCATGACGCGACGATCTCATCGTGGGCATGTCCATCGACGGGTATCCCGGTCGCTTCCATGTGTGCAACGGCTGCCAGGTAGCGGCCTCGAAGGACTGCCCGATAGAGATCGAGGTTTCCCGCCATGGCAGCCAAGAGCTGTGCAACCGCGTTGACGTCGCTCTCACAGTAATCCAGCAACTCCCGGCGTTCGGAGGCAGAATAGGTTCCACCCCGCATCGCAAGGTCGCGCATTGCAGCTTTTTGCGCGACGCCGATAGCTGGGATGCCGAAATGGCTAAGCGCCTCAAGGAGACTATCGTTGCCAGGTGGCACTCTGCCGTTGGTCGCCGCCCGATATTCGGCGTGCAGGTCAAGAATGCGAACGGGGAGCGCCCATCCCAAGGCGAGATGGCAACGCAGCTCGGCGCTGGCAGCGAACGCAACGAAAAGAGAGTCCGCACCGATTGAGTACGGGGGAGCTCGCATGGCTTGAAGCTCGTCAGCCCAGACCCGGAGCGCGACCTGCGACCGAAGCTCCTTGGCAACGATGCAACGCACCTCGGGCTGACAGCCAGGCCGGGTGAGGAACTCGGCGTCGACGCACCAGATCTCGCGAAAATGTAGTAGTGTCGAGTGCCACGCCCCGTCCTTCGAGATTGGACTCATATTGCACCTCGCAAATTCCGGACGACGTGATGCTCGAGGGAATCTATGTAGTGTGCGGCGTAGGCGAGCCTTAGCAGCTCCTCGAAGCTTGCCACCGGCCATTGTGGCATCGGGATGTCGGCCGATGTGGTGAATATCTCGTAAGACTTCGTGCTCATGTTGGAGGCGACGCGCACCCACCTGGTGCGCGCAAGCTCGGCCGCCCGCCGCCTCGACTCGTGCCACGAGTTTTCACGCATAGATGGCGGCGGGACGGGGACCTCCCATATCAGGGGCGACCCCACTGTGGTGATCGTGGCGCACAATTCAACCAACCGCAGGTCAGCGGCCAGCTCGTCGCGTAACGCTGGCGCGACTAGATAGGAGTCAGGCCGGCCGTCTTCTTCGAAGTGCAGAATGGCCGTCGTGATCGTCCACTCGGGGGATGGGTGGCGACGCACCCACTCGTTGCGCGAGGGTTTACCGCGACGCACCGTCGGCGCCTCACGTCTGAGCCCGAGGTCTGCACCAAACTGCTGGTCAATTCGCAGCGCGTCGAGGTTGGAAAACGGATCAGCACCAATCGAGTCGGCAATCGGCTGGCGTTCAAGTTTCAACAGTTCGAATCGCTCGCTCATGTTTGCACCCCCTGGCCCGGATTCTTGACGGCACGCACCGGCAGGGGTGTAGTCGTGGCGAGAAGGCGCCGGACGGCACTGGTGGGAATCCGCAGGTACCTGCCAACGTGCACGCAGGGGAGCTCGCCTCGCGCAACTAGGCGTCGAACTTGCGTCGGCCGAACATTCAAACTGGCAGCAACCTCAGAGAGGGTGGCCAACGCTGCGGTCACGTTGCGGGTTCGACCAGTCGTCTTGCGGGTACCTGTGGTGGCGCGCCTTGTGCTTTTGTGCTTTTTCATTTGTTGCCCTTTCTAAACGCTGCGCTTCATGCGCATCGAACACGTTGGCGAATAGCTGGGCCGCGAAGATGGCAACAGGCGCATTTAGAGAGTCACAAATGGCACGCGCACAAGGTTCCCACTCGCTGAAGAGTCACGCGGCCGCTACGACCTCACAGAGGCTGATCCATGACATCACGATGTCGGCTCTAAGCGGCATCAACCCTCTGAGTGTGGAGCGAGCGCGCTTTCGGCGTAGGATGGCTGAGCAGTTGTTTGCGTTGACGCCTCAAAAAGTTGGCGACCAGAGGCACAGCGCCGAAGGGCTCGGCGCTCCGCTCTACAACGAAGCTAAGCGGCGACCCAGATGTCCTGGGGTCGGCCGCCACTGTGAATTCCGGTCCCTAGCCGAGAGAGAACCAAAGGATGTGCTGGGCCTAGGGCTGACAGTCTCTCAATGGCGCGAGACACCTGACTTCAGCTTCCTACGCCCCATATTGACGCGTAAGGAAATCAGCGCGCTGCAGCTTTGCAAAACCGGCGGCACGCCAAGGGAGGGGCGCCTCTCAAGGCAACGCACAATTGCTTGGCAGATGCTCGATGCGCTGGAGGCGATGTATCTCGATCACCTCGACGCTCAGCTGTTTTGCCTCTACCACCCCGTTGATCGCAGATATGCCAGCGACGTCCGTAAGGCCCTCGATGCATTGCGGGCGAAACTCCAAAGTGACAAGGTTCTGATTCGTGGGCTGCAGTCGAATATTGCCCGCTTTGACCCGAACTGCACTCGCCATGTTGCTACTCTGGCACGTAACCGCGGCAAGCTTAATGAGCTTGCAATGAACGGTGGGAGTGACGGGGCTGTTGCAGCGCGGCTTCTGGACATCCTCGAGGAGGTGGAAGCAAATGAACAGGACTGCCAGGAAGCCTACGTGGCGAATTGTGAGGCGGGCGACCGCACCAAACTGGTCCAACAATACGGCCTGGAGGTCTACTTTAGGACGGTGAATCGTCGTTGGCATCCTAGGCAACTGTACCGAATGCGGGCTTTTGCCACCGCTGCAAGGACTGTGGTCATTGGGGTGCGGACCCTAAGACCCGACTTGCGAGCAAATGTGTGCTGGGAGCACGCGAGCCAGATTATCGACGCTTACTTCCCCGAAGGTTGGGAGAAGCCTGAACCCAGTGGGATGAACCTCCGAGAGAAAGTTGTTCGCAAGTTGTGTCCAAGAGCGTCGAAAGAACCGACCCAAAACCAACCCCCCTTAGCAAAGGGACGCCGTGACCGTTCACCGACGACAAACACCAAAGCAAAACGAAGCAGTCAGATGCCAAGGATAGGTCGCGAGGGGCGCATCATCTCGCCAACCATGCAGGAGCGAGAGTACCTAATGAAGAGGATGCGTGAGCTGGAGTTGATCTGACTGCTCGCTCTTCGTGGCGCATAGCTCGACGCGCCTGGGCTATCGGTCGGGACCGCGCCGAGCCACGTTGCCTTGGCGCGACGGCAAGCCATCGCCGGACTCGCTTTCCTATACACATCTCATGTGTAGAAACACGGCGATCCGCTCGAAAAACTGCGCCGGCCAGCGTCGTCGATGACACGCTTCACGCTTACAGCGACTCGCCATGCCCCCCTGCGATGTTGTCCTTCCCACCCACCTATCGCAGCCCATAATGGCAACGCGGGCCACACTACGTGGACACCTAGCAGGCTGACTGCCCTCCAGTGTCCCAGCATCTTGCTCAACGACCCGCCAGGAGTGGTTAGCCATGCCGGTAAAGAAAAATGGGACGCCAATTGATCACACCGGTGAAGCGCTTGTTGCCGCCGACAGGTCTGGGCAGCGCCGACAACAGCTAGGCACCGTGTACGAAGACATCACCCGGCGGGCTGAACGAACAGAGCTTGAGCGTGTGGCTGCCCAGCCAACAGATGCTGCCACCGAGACAGCGATCGCCGAGTTCCTCGCAGGCAACAGCAAGGCAGGCCTGGCCTGCCTGGGTGACGCAGCCGGCACGATGTTCTGGGGCCCAATTGCACAACCTGCCGTCGACGCCCTTGTCCGCGAGTTTGACAGTGCCGGCACCAGCGCGTCCACTCGGATGCTCGCGACCATTGCCGGCCAGAGCTTCGCGGACTGGGCCTACCTTACTGGGGTGGTGCGCGCCGTTGATCAACACCGCAAGACGCCTGGCGAGGACCAGTATCTCCGCGACACGGTGAGACGCCAAAAGGAGTATGCAGATCGCACCCAAGCCTGCCTAGAGGCGTTACGTGGGCAACACCCCAGCAACGTCCGCCTAACGGTAGGCTCAGCCGCCAACATCAACCTCGGCACACAGACCGCTGTACCCAGCCATGTCGATTCGACCCGACGACCACGCACCAAATGATTTTGAAACGTCGACGTCGCGTTTCGTTCCTCGACGCCTTTCCGGCGGTGTCGGTCGTGGGGGTCGATCGCCACAACCCTGCGGCCCCGGGTAGCGGCATGACCGTCGCTATGACGCTTCAAAGTGGCAACCAGTCCGCGACCCACCAAGTCGAGCTGAGCCTCTCGCCCTGTCACTTCGGCGGCCAACGCCGCTGGTTGCTCTGTCCCGGCTGTGGGGCGCGCCGCAGGGAGCTACTGGTTGCCGGACTCACGCTCGGCTGCCGTGGCTGTTTCGGCACCCGCTACCGCTCTGCATGGCGATGGCCGCGCCTCCCGAAAGAACTACGCCGCCCCTACCGACGTCGTGCCGCTATCCTGCCGGTCAGCGACAAGCACGCCCCGGGGGAAACGGTGATGCCCACTACCGCCTGAAACCCCGAAATTTGAAGCTTTGGCGCCGCGTGACCATGGCCACGCTCCAGAAAGGCCAAAATCGACGGTTTGGCGATAGGGTGTGATTGCCGAAAGTGGCAAATTTGGCACATTTGGCCACAACCGCCTGAAACCAGGACAGTGCGGTGCGCGCCGCCCATGAGTTTTCAAGAAATCGTCCCAACGAGCGCGTGTTGGGCCCGACGGGTTCTCGACACGCAAGCACGCGTCCATTCGTCGAGCTGGTGCGGCGCCAAACGGCTCGTCGGCGTTGGAAACATGCGTGGCCACCAGCGGTACAAGCCCCCACGACAGCTGCAGCGGCCCAAAATGAACTATGGCTATCAAACCGGGTACCCGCCCGGGGGAGATCGCGAACTGAGGGCCGCATCTTAGGGCCCAATTTTGGGCGGACAGAACTGGGACCTGGCATTTTTTGGGGGCCAACGGCCGGTGTCACTGTGTCGGTCGAACGCCCTCAAAATGGCCCCGTAGGCGCGTTTGCCTGGCCGCTGTTGGGTGGTGGCGCTCGGCCAATAGGCAGACGTCACCGGATTTCGAGGTTTGGCGATCACGATAGCTTTTTCGCAGGCGCCAACCAGCACAATGCCAGCTGAACTTGTCCCTTGATCGCCTCTGCCCTTGCGACTACCGATCTTGCCAAGGGGGTCCTCGTGCAAGAACCAGCTACGCCCGCCGTACCCGTCCCCGAACAAGGCCAGCTCGTGCGCGTGCGCCAACGCCACTACATCGTGCAAGATGTTGCCAGTGGCTCGGTAGAGCCCAGCCGTGCTGAACAGCACCGGGTGCGGCTCGAATGCTTAGATGATGACCAGGTGGGCAGCACTTTGGACGTCATCTGGCAACACGAAGTTAACCCCGTGGTACACGACCAGCTCGGCTTGCCCCGCCCAGAAGCCTGGGACCCCAAGGAGCGCTTCGACGCCTTCTTGCACGCTACCCGCTGGTCACTCTCGTCGGTATTAGAGGGGCTGCCGTTGCAGGCGCCCTTCCGCGGCGCCATCCAAATCGAAGATTACCAATTGGAGCCGGTGGTGCGCGCCTTGCGCATGCCGCGGGTGAACCTGCTCATCGCCGACGACGTAGGTTTGGGCAAAACCATAGAAGCCGGCATGGTGATGCAGGAGCTCTTGGCCCGCCAACGCATCCGCCGCATTCTCATCGTCTGCCCGGCGTCGCTGCAAAAGCAGTGGGCCGAGGAAATGCTGTACAAGTTTGCGCTCAAGTTCGAAGTGGTCGACCGCGCCTACATGCAGCGGCTGCGCAAAGAGTACGGTAGCCACGTCAACCCCTGGGCCAGCTTCCCCAGGCTCATCACCTCAATGGATTTCTTGAAGCGTGAGGCCCCCCTCGAAAACTTCCTGAAATCCCTCAAGAAAGAGCGCACCGGCGGTTTACGCGATTGGGATCTGCTGTTGGTCGACGAGGCGCACAACGTCGCTCCGGCCGGGCGCAAATCGTACATCCGCGACTCCGACCGTACCGACATGATGCGGCAGATCTTGGGGCACTTCGAGCACCGGTTGTTTCTTACCGCCACGCCGCACAACGGCTTTACCGAGAGCTTCACCGCACTCTTGGAAATGCTCGACCCGCTGCGCTTTTCACGCGGACCGACGTTCAACAAGACGCACCTCGATGCCGTGATGGTGCGCAGGCTCAAAGACGACATGCTCGATGCATTTGGCAACCGCCGTTTTGCCAAGCGCGAGGTCGAGCCCCTGCCGGCCGTGACCTTGGCCGGTGCCGAGCGCGAGCTGTTCGACGACCTCGACAGCTACATCTCGAAGCGCCTCGGGCGCGCACACGGCATCGACCGCTTGCCAGTACAGTTCGCGTTGACCCTGTTGAAGAAGCGCCTGTTGTCGTCGCCGTTGGCCTTTTTGAACTCCATCAGTGTGCATCAAACCCACCTCATCACCGACGGCGAGTTGAGCGAGGAGAACGCCACCGTTGTGAGGAGCCTAAAAGACAGGCTCGCCGAGGATTTTGCCGACGACGACGAAAAAGACCACACCGAAGAAACTGCCTTGGCCGAGTCTGCCGGCTTCTTCGACGTGACGCCCGAAGAACGGCAGTTAGTCGAAAAGCTCAAAACCCGAGCACAAGCGGTGGCCGAAAAGCCCGACCAAAAACTCGAAGTGTTGTTCCGCTTTGTGGTCGAGAAGCTGTTCACGAACGGCCAATGGAACAACGAGCGGCTGCTGATTTTTACCGAGTACAAAGACACTCTCGAATACCTGCGCCAGGCATGTGTGGCCCGCGGTTGGGGCGAGCGGCTGACCACGATGTACGGCGGCATGTCGGAGCATGAGCGCGAGCGCATCAAGTCCGCATTTCGGGCGGCCCCCGAACAGGAACCGATACGCATCTTGGTAGCCACCGACACCGCGTCGGAGGGCCTCAACCTGCAAGACCATTGTCGCTACCTCATCCATTGGGAGATCCCGTGGAACCCCAACAAGATGGAGCAGCGCAACGGCCGCATCGACCGCCACGGCCAAAAGGCCAAGGTCGTCTACTGCCAACACTTTGTCTACGACGGCTGGGAAGACCAGCAATTCTTGGATGTGGTGGTAGACAAGGTACGCACCCAGCGCGCCGACCTGGGCAGCGTGGGCGATGTCATTGCCGCACAGGTGGAGGCGGCGCTACGGGGTGAGACCAAGCAGATCCGCACCCCCGAAGACCGACGCAAGCGCCTCAAAGCCGAAGTGCAGGCCGAGGTCACCACCCAAGACCGCATCAGGGCGCTCAGCCACGAGCTCGCCCACGCCCGCAAGATTTGGCAGCTCTACCCCGACACCCTGCGCCAGGTGTTGCACGAAGGCCTGCTACTCGCAGGCCACGAGCACGGCTTAGAAGCCATCGGCAGCGGCGAGTCTGCCGGCAAGGCATGGCTTTTGCGCAACCTGCCGCAAAGCTGGAGCGATTGCCTGCCGTTCATCAAGAATGCCCAGGGCCATCTGCTCAAGCTCGTGTTCGACGACGAGTTGGCCCGCGACCGCAAAGAGCTGGCACTCATCCACTTGGACCACCCCTTGATGAAGCGCGCCCTGGCGGTGTTCCGCGCCAACATCTGGTCGGCGGGGCTGCACGAAGACCATCACCTGGCGCGAGCCTCGTATCGCGTGGTGAGTAACAAAGAGCTGAAGCACCCGGTGGTGGCCGTGGTGGCCCGGCTCGTGTGCGTGAGCGAACAAGGGCAAAAGCTACACGAAGAACTATTCACCTGTGGCGGCGAGTTCCAAGAGGGGCACGTGGCCAGCGCCGATGCCCCATGGCTTACCGAAGTAATGGAGCTACAGGCCAGCTACCCCAAATTGCCGGCGACCATAGGCCAACAGTTGCGCAAGCTGTTTTCGGCCCACGAGGTCGCGCTCAAACACGCCATCGAAGCCGCCGCCAAGGCGCGTGACAAAGAGCTACGCAAGGCACTGAGCGAGCGCGGCACGGTAGAAGCGCGTGAAGTGCGCAGCCTCATCGACGAACGGCTCAAAGAAATCGAAAAGCGCATCGCCGAGATGCAAAGCGAAGGCCCCAAGCAATTGGAGCTGTGGGACGAGTTGGAGCGTGACCAACATCAAAAGGACCTGGCGTGGCTCAAAGGCCGGCGCGAACAGCTGCAGAAGAACCGCGAGCTGGAGCCCGAGGCTGTGAAGGCGCGCTATCGTTTGCGTGACACGGCGCGGGCATTTCCGTTGGCGCTCGTCTACCTCTTGCCCGATACGCTCGTGAAGGGGGCGAACTAGCCATGGCCACCCACGCCGACTGGCTTTCACTCGTAGAGGTGGATGGCTTGGTGATCTCCGAGCCGGTGCTCGAAGAGCACTTCCCCGGCGGCCCAGCTCAGGTGCGCCAAGGCGTGCATAGCTGGTTTCGCCGCCGCGCCGAGACCTACCGCGTGGCACAGGCGCAAACAGATGCCGCGAAACAGAACGACGGGGCGCGTAAGTGGCTGGAGTTTCTGTTCGAAGACGTGCTGGAGCTGCCGGCCGCCACCTGGGTTAAGGCACCCGAGATTCCGGCGGCGTTGAAAGTAGTGTTGGCTGAGTTCGAGCAAGAGCTGTGCCCCGACCGGGTGCTCATGCATGCGGGCAAACCAGTGTTGCTCGTGAGCATCGCCGATGTCGCGCAAAACCTCGACCACCGCGACCGCCGGGATGGCCGTTGGAAGGCCTCGCCTACCACCAAGCTCGAACGCTTGCTGCGCGAAACCGGCGTGCCGTTGGGCCTCGTGACCAACGGCGAAGCACTGCGCTTGGTGTATGCCCCGGCCGGCATCAACGGTGGCAGCATCACTTGGAGCAGCCGCTTACTCGTAGAAGAAAAGGCCACCCTCGACGCGTTTTACTCACTGTTGGGCCGGGAGTTGTTGCAGCCGCCCTCCCCCGAGGCACCAACGCTTGCCGACCTATGCCGCATTTCGCAAGACCGCCAAGGCGAAGTCGCCGACCGGTTGGGCGTGCAAGTGCGCACCGGCCTCGAACGCATGTTGTGGGCGTGGGGCGCCGCCGATCGCGAGGCCAAAGGCGAGCTGTTGAAGGGCATGTCTGAAGAGCAGGTTTACGAGATGGGCCTGCTGGTGATGATGCGCTTTGTCTTTTTGCTGTACGCCGAAGAGCGCGACCTGTTGCCGCACGGCGAGGTGCTCTACGACCAAGGTTACGGCGTGACCTACCTGTGGCACCGCCTGCTCGACCAAAAGCACGAAGACGAAGCCCGCTTGGACGACACCTTCGACGCCTGGGACCGCTTCTTGGCCACCTGCCGCCTGGTGCACAACGGCTGCGATCACCCTGACTTGTCGCTGTTGGCCTACGGCGGCCGCTTGTTCGACCCCAAGCGCTTCCCGGTGCTCGAAAGCCCGGCCTGCAAGGTGCGTAACCGCACGTTGTTTACGGTTTTGCACTCGCTGTTGTTCGCCCAGCAAAAGAAAGGCGGCGAGCCGCAGCGCGTAGGCTACTGGGCACTCGACATCGAACAAATCGGCTACATCTACGAAGGATTGCTCGACCATCGCGCCGCCAGGGCCGGCCACGAGGTGCTGGTGAAGCTCAAAGGTGGCGGTGAGCGCGCCTTTGCCATCGACGAGCTAGAAAAACTCGATGATGCCAAGCTCGTAGAGCTCGTGGTGGAGACAACAGGCAAGAAGCCCGAGAGCGTGCGCGAAGCACTTAAGAGCCCGCCCGACGCCAAAGACTTGGCCGCGCTCGACAAGTTCCCCGCTGCGGTAGTTACGCGGGTGAAGGCGCTCGCGCCCATTATTCAATGTGACGAGGTGGTGCCGCCTGGTTGGTGGTACCTGACGCTAGGCACGAGCCGCCGCGCCTCAGGCGCGCACTACACACCGCAACAGCTCACCGAGCGCATCGTGCGCGTGACACTTGAGCCCCTCACCTATCGCAACGTCGAGGGCAAGCCGGGCTTGCTCGTAACCCCCAAAGAGGTAAAGCCCCCACGTGAGCTGCTCGCGCTCAAAGTGGCCGACATCGCGATGGGCTCAGGCGCCTTTTTGGTGCAGGCGGTGCGCTACTTGGGTGACCGCGTGGTAGAGGCCTGGGACCGCGCCTTGGCCGCCGCCCACGTCAACACGCCCAACGCCGTGTTGTCGATGCCGTACGCCGCCCCCATGACCGACGCCGAGGGTGAGCGCGCCATCAACCCCGAGCATCGCGACGAAATGGTGATGTGGGCCAGGCGCTACGTGGTGGAGCGCTGCATCTACGGCGTGGACATCAATCCGTTGGCCGTCGAGATGGCCAAGCTGTCGTTGTGGCTCACGACCCTCGCCAAAGACCGGCCCTTCACCTTCTTAGACCACGCGCTCAGGTGCGGTGATTCGCTGGTAGGTGTCGACGCCGAGCAATTGCGCACTTGGTCGCTCGACAAACAAGGCGAAAGCCGGCCGTTGTTGCAGCAGGTCGTGCAACATGCCGTAACCCATGCCGCCGAGTTACGCCAACAACTAGAAGCGATCGCGGTGGTAGATGTCGCCGACGCTGAGCGCAAAGAGGCGCTGCTCAAGGCGGCCGATGCCGCGATGGTGAAAGTCCGCTTGGCGGGCGATCTGTTGGTGGCGCCGAGCTTTGCCAAGGCCAAAGCCAAGGAGCAGGCAGACCTGCGGGATGAACACTTGGTGCGCTTCGCTGGGGCCAAGACCGACGCCGATTGGCTGAAGCTACGGGCCGAGGCTGACAACGCGTTAGATGGCCAGCGGACACTCCACTGGGCGTTCGAGTTTCCGGAGGTATTTCAACGAGATACGGCCGGTGGTTTTGACGCGATTGTGGGGAACCCGCCGTTTTTGGGTGGCCGCCGCATGCGCGGGGTGCTGGGCGACAACTACGTCGAGTCGCTGCTCGGCTTCTTCCCCGGTTCGAGCCTGAACGCTGACCTGTGCGCGTTTTTCTTCTTGCGAGCTTTCGGTCACCTCGCCCCGAGTGGAGCTTTCGGGCTGCTGGCCACCAACACGATTGGCCAGGGCGATAGTCGCGAGACAGGGCTCGACCGCATCGTTGCTGCGGGCGGGTCGATCTATTCGGCGATTCCGAAGATGCCGTGGCCAGGGTTGGCGGCGGTCAATGTGAGCGTTGTCCACCTGGCAAAAGGCGCGTGGCTGGCCAAACGCAGGCTGGATGACGTGGATGTCGATGGCATCTCGTCGGGCCTCGATAGCGCTGGCCTCGTGGGTTTGCCAGAGCCGCTGAAGGCAAACGACGGTGGCTCATACATTGGCTCTTTCGTGAACGGGATTGGTTTCGTTCTCGAACCCGAGCAAGCCAAGGCCCTCATCGCCAAGGACAAGCGCAACGCCGAGGTGCTGTTCCCCTACCTGAATGGCGAAGACCTGAATACCAGCCCCGACCAAGCGCCAACGCGCTGGGTCATCAACTTCTTCGATTGGCCGCTGGAGAAGGCCGAGAGCTACGCCGACTGCATGGCCATCGTGCGTGAGAAGGTCTACCCCGAGCGCATGAAGGTGAATCGGGACACCCATCGCAAGTTCTGGTGGCACTACGGTGACAAGCGGCCTGCGCTCTACCGCGCCATCGCGCCGATGGAGAGGGTGTTGGTCATCGCACGCATAACGAAACACGTTGCGTTTGCTTACGTTCCGTCGAACCAGGTTCTCAACGAGAAGACCGTCGCGTTTACGGATGAACGGCCAGCGACGTTTGCCACCCTTCAGTCGAGTATTCATGAGAGCTGGGCGCGGCAGTTTAGTTCGACGCTCGAACTCCGATTGAATTACGCTCCTTCCGATTGCTTCGACACCTTCCCCTTCCCCCCGCAAATGTCACCCGCAACTGAGAAGGCGCTGGACTCCATCGGCGAGCGCTACCACGAGCACCGCCGGCAGCTGATGCTCACCAACAACGAAGGTCTCACCAAAACCTACAACCGCTTCCACAACCCCGAAGACAAGTCCCCCGGCATCGTGGAGCTGCGCCGCCTGCACGTGGAGATGGACAACGCCGTGCGCGACGCCTACGGCTGGCACGACCTCGACCTGCAGCACGACTGGCAAAAGAAGGTCACCATCGAAGACAAGAAAGACAAGAAGACCGGCAAGGTGCGCCCGGTGGAGAAGGTCGAGTGGCGCTACACGATTTCGGAGGCAGCGCGGCAAGAGGTGCTGAAGCGGCTGTTGAAGCTGAACCACGAGATCTACGCGCAAGAGGTGGCGGCGGGGTTGCATGACAAGAAGAAGCCCAAGAAAGCCAAGGTCGAAGCCGATGACGATACGGGCGACACTGGCGCTGAAGGCGGGCTGACGGTGCTCATGAATGCTCGGGCGGGGAAGGCTGCGGCGGCGAAGGTGGAATTGCCCCAACCTGCCAAGGTAACGAAGGCCCCAGCGGGCAAGGGTGGCGCCAAAGGCGGCAAGAAGAAGGATGAGTGGACGATGGAGTTGTTTGGGAAGACGAAATGATACGAGTGTCGCTGCCGTTTGGCGATGCACCTGTCAGTCCGCGATCGGCAATTGACATACACAGAGGAGGTCGCAGTGATACCGGAGGCAGCAAAACGGATTGGGCTTGCGGTTGCGTCGGCTAGGGAGGGTCGAAAACTCACACAAGATCAACTCGCAGAACGAGTGCACGGCGGCAACCGTACGGCCGTCGCACATCTTGAGCAGGGCATCAAGCTTCCCAATGCGGAGATACTTGAGGGTATCTGTGTTGAGTTGAACCTGCCCCGTCCCATTTGGGAGGCGGCTCTCGACCCCGACTACCTGCTCGCAATTGAGTTCCAAGACGGGCTCGGGGAGCTTCTCGGCAAGCCAGTTGCAATAGACTTGCTCGATCCCGCGTCGCAGAAGCTCGCCGTGTCGCATATTGCGCAGCTTTTCCGAGTGGGGATGTCGGTTGAACAGAGCCACAATCATTTCAATTCCGTACTGACCTTCTACGGAGAAAAGCCAGCATCAGTGCAATTCTTCGAGCGATTTCTCGGCCCTGCCGCCTTTGTATCGCTTGATGCGTTTAAGAAAAGCATCCAGGAATACCAAAAAACAGCCGTCCGGCTGTTTGGCAGCTTCAGGTATGCATTCAAGACACTTCGTGCCTGCCCCAATGTTGACGAAGAACTCGCGACACTCAGACCGATTGACGCTGGCCAGTTCACAAAGAGGCGGCCGTTCAAGTCGGTGCAGCCAATTCCGGTCGAACACCTTGACGACCTCGGCTATATTGCCGTGCAACGCGTTCGCCTCGAAAGCCGTGAGCGCCATGAACTAAAAACGAAGCTTGAGGCGTTGGCTGCAGAGCTTCGGAAGGACCCGCAGGCCCTGTCAAGAATGGGTCCTAAGAAGGTCGGCAGGGTGCAGACCCTGCTTCGCAAATTCGATTCATCACTGGAAGTTGCGGGGACTCTCTTCTCAACAATTTCTCCCGACATCTTGGAGGCAGAGGCAATTCGCATTGCACCACAGGATGCTGACCTCGCTCGAATCGAGGAAACTCAAGAGAAGGGTCTGTCAAATCTTGCCGCCTACTTGAGTGAGCCGCACATGGATGTCTACGTGGCCACATCGATGAGGGAGCGGGCCGATTTCGTCTCCGTCAACGCCTTCGTGCAGACCGTGTTCTCGCATCCAGAGATCGCCCATCTCAACCTTCGATACTTCAATCCGACTCAATCGTGGATCTCGGATCGCGTGGCCAAAGGACTCGTGGAAGCCCTGATGCTGCGGCGGGCCGAGCTGACGGTGTACATGGCACAGAAGGGTGACACCTTCGGCAAAGATAGTGAGGCATCGGTCGCCTTAGGTCAGGGGAAACCGGTAGTTGTGTACGTTCCGAAACTCGTCGACCCGATCCATGGCATAGACAGCGAGCGGCTTTGGGCAGCTGACGACGCCGAGCTCGGAAGACTGCGGGATTTGCTCAAGTTGGAGGATGAAGAGGGCGCGGATAGGCAGGCCGATATCTCCCGCATTCTTCAACGTCAGCTCGACAACCTAGATGGCGCCGCGTGTGCCCAGCTTTACCATCGGCACTGGTCAGATTTTGACCTTCCCAGTGAGCTGACTGGTCAGGACGAAGACGTGGTAGCATCGCGAAAATACCTGGCTCAGCTCACGTCGGCTTCAGATGCCATGTCGGTGCAGGGCCCAGACGCCAAGGTGGCTCGTGTCATCAACCAACGCCTAGTCAAAGTTGCCGTAGTCTTTGAGAAACGGGCGACGACCTTTCGGGAGATCCACCCGCTGGCACTTCAAGTGATCATCAGTACTGGTGTGCTCAACGGCATCCTGGTTGTTCGGAGTCCGGAGGGATGTGCCAAGATAATGCATCGGTTACTCACCAACACGATCGAGACGGACCTGTTGGTCGACGACAACAACTACAAGCTGGTCGAGCGCCAAACAGGTAGTACGCTTCGGGTCATCTCGAAACATAGGCTCCTGACCAACGCATTCTGGACCCAATATTTCGACGACCATAACACCCGGTGAGGGTTACACTGCAGGCCGCATGGCAAGGAGATTCGAATGTGCCCAAAGGCTCTTGAGCCCGCTGTGATTCAATCGCATCTTCCCAAGTTAGAGTCGGTCGGTCCATGTTTCGCCGGAGGCGGTTTCAAGTCGGTCTACATGGCGACGATCGGCGCAAAGAAGGAGGCTCTGAAGGTCATCCGAATCGAGAGAATTGCCGATCCTGATGCGGACCTGGTTGACGCGTTCGTCGAAGAGCAGATCTCTCGGGTCCGTCGAGAAGTTGAGGCACTGCAGAAATGCCGGGTGGCGGAGATGGTCAAGCTGGGCTCGATAGCCCTCGTGGAGTTTGAGGAAGCCGGAGAGAAATATGTTGCCTACACCGAAGAGTACCTCGCCGGGCACGATCTTTGGCACGCCATCATCAACCATGATGCGCTGCCACCACTTTCGGAGTTAGTTCGACTGTTCCGGTCACTTCTCGTTTGTGTGCAAGAACTTTGGGGCCTGGGATACGTGCACCGAGACATCAAACCGGCAAACGTGATGAGGACTGAAGACGCGGCCCGTCCATTCGTTCTCATGGACCTTGGAATTGCATATGCCGTGCATGAGGCTGGCCTTACAGTGAAACCAGAGCTGCGAATGCCGCTTGCCACCCACCGATATCTGGCTCCTGAGATGATGCAACCAGGGTTCCGTGGGCAACTTGACTTCCGGACGGACCTATACACGACAGGCCTAACGGTTTTTGAGTATGCCGCCGGCCAACACCCGCTTGCGAGGAGCGCCGATGACCTGATGCGCACGATAACGCGTGCACTCCATCAGGCCCCGATTCCGCTCAAGCGTCTTCGAGCCGACCTGCCTGTCGAGTTCTGTGATCTCGTTGACGGAATGCTCAAGAAGAAGCCAGCGTTGAGACCGGCCAATATGAAACGGCTATTGGAAAAGCTGGAGGCTTTGACATGAAACTCCTAGCGCAACACGGCGCAAGCAACGGAGACAAGACCGCTCGTGGCCTGGAGAAGGGCTATGTAGATGGCGTCATCTACAGTCCCAGAGATGTCACGGCCCCCAAGTTGCAGGAGCACCTTGCAGAAGCGGTCAAAATCAAGGCGAACTCCACGAGGCTTTTCGACCCGCAGTATTACGCCTGCTACAACGTCAGTCCCCAAGATGCCAGGCTGGGTAGGCTCGCGACATGCGAGGAATATGGAAAGTATTTCAAACGCCGCCGCCGCAACGAGCTCGAAGGCGACACAGCTACGCTCAAGAGGGATATTGAGAACTGCATCGAGTTTCAGAGCAACCTTGACTTAACCGCATTGATTGCACCCAATATTCTCATCACAAGATCCTTTGACTCAATAGAAGCCGTGATTGCCAAGAACTTCATACGCTTTACGGGAAGTGTGGCGGAGGAGGTTCACGCTAGTAGGCCTGTCTACGCGACGCTTGCCGTTTCCAGGGAGGCATTGCTCGACAAAACTGAGTTGCTGGACTTCCTAACAGACATAACGCTTCTAGATCACCCTCCGGGCGGATTCTACGTGCTTGTCGCTTCAAGAAGTGAAGATGCGAGATCGGACATTTTCAATGCAGACGTAATCGCAGGCTGGATGCTCTTGAACCACACTTTGGCCATCAATGGCTATGAAGTCATCAATGGCTACTCGGATATCATTACTCCTTTTCTGGGCATGGCAGGCGCCACGGCAGGCGCCACTGGCTGGTGGTCGAATCTGCGGACTTTCTCGTTGAATCGGTTCCTGCCAGCGGGTGGCGGCCGCCTGCCTATCCAACGCTACCTCAGCGGCAGACTCCTGAACCGCGTCACCTTTTTCGAGCTTAATCAACTGCGCTCGAGGTATTCGGACATTCTTAACGGATTGGAGACAGATGCCTTGTACCCGGAGGATCGGGGCTCTGAGCCTGACCGCGCCGACGAAGTACTGCAAACATGGCAGACGCTAAAAACGCTAAACGATGATTTGGTAAGACGGAGCGTTGGCGAAAGTATGGCCGCGTGCCGCGAGGCGATTGCTGGAGCGTCGGCCGCCTATGATGAGATTCAAGCAACTATTCGCTTGGATCAGAAATCCAACGCAGATCATCTGCCGGCAATACTAGAAGGCATCCGAGTCTTCTCACAGCTTGCGGAGATGGAGGGAACAACGCTCGAGCAACCGTAGAGCCTGCATCTTCTTTTTGGGGCTCAGTGGCGATGTGGGCTTTGCCTCTATTCTCGTCACTATCTCGCCAACGCGGGGATCGAAGGTCCAAAGGGCAACGCCCGCATCCTCGAAGTTGCGGCGGTTCTCGACGGCAGGCCGCGAGGCACTGGCGGGAAGCACCACCACGGCGAGGTCGGCATAGTATCGGTAGCGATAGGCCTGGGAGAGAGCTCTTCGCCAATCAGACAGTTTAGCTTCAAATGCCACCAGATGTGCCGATCTACTGCTCGTCTGATCGGCTAACGTGATGCAGTCAGCAACACCGCATTCCGGGACATGGAACTGGCGACCGAAGAGCCGAGTATCAGTGGAAGTTTGCGCAAGTCTCCGCAGGAATGCCCCCAAAAAGTTGGCTTCACCTCGCCGTCGTCCTGATCGGGCAGGGAGGTTTCGCCGCGTGTTGTAGACGCCGAAGTCGATTTCAACAAGGTCGCCCAAGGGAACTCACCAACTTTCTGGGCCTTTGGTATGCATTGTTGTGCCTCATAGCTACGGACCTACATCGTGGCGCTAGCTTACCCAACGGCGCTGTTGCGCCTGAACTCGCAGCGGAGTGCCTCTTCGATTTCGGTGGCTGTGCGATCGTAGTCCTCGGCTAGCTCGGCGATGCTCTCGCCCGCTTTGTAGCGCTCGACAATCACTGCCGTGGGAATGCCAGTGCCAACCAACACGGGTCGCCCGAATGACACGCGGGGATCAATCTCGATGGCCTTGGGCTCTGTCAGATCACCGCGCCACCGGGTAAATGGGAACAGTTTGATCGGCACACCGGCCGCGTCACGACTGATGCGCGCAAGGTGCGCGTCGAGCATGCGCCTCATGGCCAATTGACCAGTGCCAGTGACATGCAACAGCTGGCCGAATTTTTCGACGAACAGGCTCACGCCATCGGTGGCAAAGTCATGCTCTGCCAGAGGGTGGGCCGACGCGAACTGGCGGCGGAGGTATTGCACCGCCTTGCGGATAGTCTGAAGCGGAACCCTATGCTCACGGCGTAGCGCACTCAGCACGTGTGCTTCGACCAGATTTACGAATGAAAGCAAGGGAGTGCCAGGCTCGGGCAGCACCAAGACGGCCTTGAACGGCTCCTTTTCGCCTTGGCGTTGGCCCAAAGCCCATGCGCGCAAGGTTGCTGGGGGCAAACCCAGGTAGTGCGCGCCCTCGGTGATGGAGTAAGCGGGCCGATGGCGCAAGTCGAGCGCCCGAGTTTTGTGGTTGCTCATGGTCACAACTTGCCAAGGTAACACAGGCACACGATCGACGGAACTGGTTGGAGGCGCAACGGCGCAACTCTGGTTGGACCCCCTTGAGACGATTCTGCGATAAGCAACCGCCTGTCGTGACAGCTGAAGGGCCCCGAACTGGCAACCCGATGGAGTCCCCATGACCGCGAACCGCTACTGCGACGCCCTCAAGATCGAAGTCCCGAGTCTCGAAGCCGTCGTTCATCACCGCGAGGCAACGTCTTACTCGCTCCTCCTGGTTGCTCTGTTAGAGCGAGGCGAGGCTATGACGCTCGCCGAGGTAGCCGAGCGCCTTAGTACTACCGGTGCGGGACCTGCGGCCACCGTGCTGCAGGCGTTGAAGAAGTGCCGCCCTGCTCGCCCACCAGTCTACCGCGACGGTGAGCGCTATGCGCTGGATCCACACGACGATGAGCTGGATCCCTGGGCCTTTCGTCTCGGCCTCAGGCCCCCCAAGGTTGCGCGGCTGCCGGTCGTGCGCAGTGACCAAACGCCGCTGCCCGGCGTCGACCACGCTCTCACCGTGTCCGAGCTTCAGGAGGCGTGGAAGGGCAAGGATCTAGTCTCGTGGTCGGCACAACGCGTGGCAGTGGCCGTGCTCGACGCGCACGGTGCGCCAATGCTGCCGCAAGATGTTGTGGCGTTTGTTGCGGCCCTGACCGAGTGGCATCGCTTGAGAGCGGACGCGCATGTCTATTGGCGAGCCAACGCCGTGCACGTTCGCGACGACGGCAGATGGGAGAACAACCAGGAGCACGAAGCCCTGCCTGCGGCCCGGAAAGCTGTGCGCGACAGGATTGCCATGGAACGCAAGTGGGCCGGGCTGCGTCACGATCCCATTGTTGCCGAAGCCACTCGGCGAGCCGTAGAAGCCAGACGTGAGGCACATGCCGCGGAGCTGGCAACGCTACGCCGAGCAATTCTGGTGGCGTTTCCGGCGCGGAATCCACGTGCTGCGGCGCTCTTCGATACCGGCAACCGAACGGTTGTGACCTACGTCGACGACGAACTCACAGACGCTCGTGCTCGTTTGCGAGAGTACGATGTTGTGTGTGCGGTGAATGTCCGCGAGGTGCTTCGCCAACTCGGACTCGACCCAGAAGCGTGGCGGCTCGTGGAGCTCGGGCCGCCCCAAAAGAGCGTGGCACTCAACCGGCGCGGCCGATCGCTCAAGATCACAATAGAAATGTTGATCACAGGCTCCTGCGGCATCAACAAGCCGCTCAGCGACCCGACGAAGATGGCCGGCTACCTGGCAAAAGGCCACCTACAACGCCTACGTGCCCACCTCGAAGCTGACGCCACTTCGCTCTATTCGCTCTTCAGCTACGGCCGCCTCCACGGCAACGTGCGGCTCCGATGGGGTGGTCTCGACGAGACGTTTGTAGCGCCATGGCTGCATCGCGACGAGGAGTTCTTGTACCCGCTCTTGTCGCGGGCGAACACCACAACGACACCGCTGGAGGTCGTCGTCGGATGCGCCCCTGATTGGAGCGCCCCCTGGGCCCGGATGCAACGCTGCACGGTGCTGAACGATGATTCGTTATACGAGTATGTAGTCGTCGACGAGCGGGGCTACGAGATTGAGCCTCGCGACATCCAACTGGCTCGTCTGGCAAAGCCCTTGTCGCACGATGAGCGTTAGCCGATAGCACTTCCCACTTCCGGCGTCTTTGCGGGTGCCTCCGAACCGAACCGGCCGTCGTGCTTGGGTGCCGCCCCCACCCGAGGCAATATGGCGGACATTCGTTCGCCCGGGGGCCATTGATGAGTTTGAATCCAGTTCAATTCGGCACCGAAGTCATCGACCAGTTCGGCCGCTACTTGATGACCACGTTCCCCATCGCCGACAAGTCGATGGCGGCGCAGGTCAAAGAGCACCTCACCCACGACGTAGGTGGCGAGCGGCTCATCGCCAAGGGGCCGTACGTCTACCTGAACCGACCGTTCGCCCAGGGTGCAACCCTCGCGGAGCTATGCGCCGACAAGGCGTTGGCACTGCACCCCGCGCTCAAGAGCGTGTTCCCGTTTGAAAGCGTGCATCGCCACCAGGAGCTGGCGCTACGCTCGGTGAAGGCGGGCAAGCATACGGTGGTGGCCACGGGCACGGGCTCGGGAAAGACTGAAGCGTTCTTGCTGCCCATCATCGATTGCGCACTTGTTGTCCGTGATGCGGCCGAGCCTGACGGCGTGATGGCAGTCATCGTTTACCCGATGAACGCCTTGGCCGACGATCAGCTGCGTCGCTTGCGACCATTGCTGGCCGGCACCGGCGTCACGTTCGGTCGATACACCGGCGCAACTCCCGAAGACGGCGACCCTGAACAGGGCCACTTGAAGCAGGCACGACCCTATACAAAAGGCGAGCTTGCCCTTTTGGCCGAAGGCAAAGACGACAAGGTCGCGCTGCCGTGGGAAGAGTGCGCCACCCGCGAGGAGATCCGCACGCGCAAGCCTCGGCTGCTACTCACCAACTACAGCCAACTTGAATACCTGCTGTTGCGCGACAAGGACCTGGAGCTGTTTCGCAATGCGCCGCTCAAGTTCCTCGTTTTCGACGAAGTGCACTCGTACACCGGTGTGCTGGGCTCAGAGGTTGCGTGCCTCATACGACGCCTGCGCCACGTTACCGGTAAGGGCGCCACGGATGTGGTGTGCATCGGGACGTCGGCGACCGTGCAAGAAAACGAAGGTACACTCGATGCCAACGCCGCAACCCGCGAGTTTGCCTCCCGGCTCTTCGGCGTCGACATGGGCGACGTAAATCTCGTCACAGAGCATTACCGCAAGCCCACGGCCGAGATGACCAATAGCTACACTCCGCCACATCCGAAGGACGTCCGCAAACTGCTGGATGACGTCCTCGCTGCAGCGCGAGTGCTGCATCTTCAAGAAGAGGTAGACGACCTTACGCCAGAGCTTCTGACGCTCGCGGAGCGGCTGTGCGGGAAACGCGTCGGTGCCGGCGCCACTGCGATGGCAAGCGCCTACGACCTATTTTCGGGCAACAAGCTCGTCAGCTTGCTCTCTGAGCACTTTGAGCGACCTGACCTGCTGGCCAAGGCCCTTCCCTCGTTGAAATCGTTGGGCCGCAACGATGCGACCGACCAGGCACTCACCGCAGAGTTGCTTTGCTATCTGACGTTGGGCGCGCTGGTTCAAAACCAAGGCGAGCCGCTGCTGCGGCCCAAGCTGCACTACTTCGTGCAAGGCTATCAGGGCCTTGGATGTTCACTTACAACAGACGCCAATCCCAAGGTGCACTTCGACGCCGAGGCGGCCCATGACAACGAGGGCGCACTGGTATTTCCGCTCGTGCTGTGTCGCTCCTGCGGCCAACACTATTTCAGTGTCCTGGCCCAAGAGCCGGTGAACGAAAACGGCGTGGGGGTGACACACACGCGCATCCCCGACCGAGACAGCGATGCGGGCGAAGGCGAAAATTGGATGTACCTCACCAACGAGCTTTTAGGTCAAAGCGAGGACGACGTTGGCGTCCCACCAACGATGGCCCACATCTGCCGATTCTGTGGCACGCTGCACGATGCCCCCACTGCACTGTGTCAAAACGGCAAGTGCGCCAAACCCAGCTCGCTAGTACCAGTGGCCATCGTTGCCGGAGACCTGAAGACCTGCCTCGCATGCGGCACAGCAGCCAAAGGCTACGATGAGGTCGTAACCCCCGTGCGCTCTAGCGAAGTAGCTGACGTCACCATCTTGTCCCAGTCGATGCTGGCGGCCATGCCCGAGGAGAGCCTGCAAAAGCTCTTGGTGTTCACCGACAATCGCCAAGATGCGGCGTTTCAAGCAGGCTGGATGGAGGAACGCTCACGTCGATTCCGCTTGAGACACGTGCTCTATTCGACCCTGGAAGCCAACCGCGACCGCACGCTGGGGCTCGACCGCCTGGTCGACCTCGTCGTCGACCAAGCCAAAGAGCGCGGTATTCTCAAGCCAGGCGTCTGGGACGACGACAAGAACCAGATCCGAGTGCGCTGGTTTTTGCTCGAAGAGTTCGCGTCGACCGGCCAACGCAAGAGCAGCTTGGAATCGCTAGCGCTGGCAGAGGTACTCACCAAGGGCATGGACGTAAACGATGCGCCGCAGCTCTTTAAGACCTGGGCGTCTCGGTTCGGCGTAGATCCGCAGGGGCTTGCCAACATTGTTAGGCTCATCGTCGACTACTACCGACGCCGCGGCGTGCTTTCCGACTCTCTCATGACCCGCAAGTGGAGCGACCGCGACCTGGAGGTACGCGAAGGGCTCGTGAGCACCTTCGACGAGTACCGACCGCAAGCGTTGGTGGTTAGCAAAGTCGAGCAGTCGTCGTACACCAAGGGATTTACGGCGAAGAATGGCCGCTCGGGGGCGCAGGAGATCTTCCGCAAAGGCATGCCGAGTGACCGCAGCGTGGCCACCAAAGACCGCGACCTCTTTTTGAACGAGGTGTGGGACTGGCTGACGGGCAGTCATGTGCTCTTGCAAACGCAACTAACCTACAAGCATGCCGGCAAACAGACCGCACTGGACGTGCCTGGGCCACTGTACCAAATCGACAAGGAACGACTGGGCTTCCGTCTCACGGACCGGCGCTATCTGTGCCCTACCTGCGGTCGCACGCAGAGTATTGCGCCACCGTCACAAGCGTGTCCCGAATACGGATGCAAAGGCACACTTCAGGCCACTGGCCGCGACGTGAGCCACTTCGACGTGCACCAATACACGCAAGTGCGCTTTGTGCCGCTCAAGCCACAAGAGCACTCGGCCCAAGTGCCGAAGGCCGAACGCGAACGCATTGAGCGGGAGTTCAAACGCGAGAGCGGCGGTCGCTTCAACTGCCTCGTGTGCACGCCAACCCTGGAACTGGGTGTCGATATCGGCAAGCTCGAGATGGCTCTCATGCGCAACGTACCACCAACGCCTGCCAACTATGCACAACGAGCAGGCCGTGCGGGCCGCCGACATCGGGTGGGCGTGGTGTTCAGCTACTGTCGAGGCAGCTCTCACGACCGCTATTTCTTCGACGACCCGCGCAGCATGATTGCCGGCGAGATCCGCGTGCCTGCGTTCTCGATGCGGAATGAGCCATTGATCCGCAAACACGCCCATTCGGCAATGCTGACGGCCCTACGCGCAATCGCATCGTCCGAGGAGAAACAGCAACTCGACGATGACCTGCCCTCATTCATCTGGGCCTACTTCGCGACACGACTTCCGGCGCAGGGCAAGCCCATGGTGCAATATC
Organism: Myxococcota bacterium; assembly: GCA_022703175.1. Classification (GTDB taxonomy): domain Bacteria; phylum Myxococcota; class XYA12-FULL-58-9; order XYA12-FULL-58-9; family XYA12-FULL-58-9; genus JACRCV01. The sequence goes on from JAKLEG010000005.1 coordinate 25,266, forward strand.
TAGAGCACCCGCGAGACGTGACCGGACTTGCGACGGTGGTGAAAAGCCACAGAGAAGCCCTCGTGCGTGTCTTGGACCACGTCTTTGCCAAATGCTGGCCGATCGATGAGGACGGCGCGGTCGCGCCCCCTATCTTGAGCCGCTACGTAGATGAGTTTGCGAACGATCTCCAAGCGCACGTCAACCAGCTCTTCAAGGAGGTTCGCACCTATCGCGATGAGCTTCGTAAACTGCGCGAGGTCGAAGACAACGGCTATGCCCTCACGGAGGAGCAAGATACCCAACGACGCCGCTTCCATCATGCGCTCACCACGTTGCTGGATGAACGCCGCCAAGAGAACTACACCCTGAGCTACCTCACACAAGATGGGTTCTTCCCGGGATACGCGTTGGCGAAGGAAAGCGTCACGGCACAGTCGCTCGAACCCTACCTTGAGGTTACGCGACCCGCTCCGGTGGCACTACGTGAGCTCACGCCTGCCAACTCGATCTACGCCAACAAAAACATCTTCCGGGTGCGCAAACTCAACTTCTACAAACTCAAAGCCGATGAGGGCACAACGGCGGCAGTGCTGCAGCGCCATCTAGCGTTCGACTCTGAGCGCAAACGCGTGTTCGACCCGGCCTCCTCGGCGTTTGAAGGAGGGCACGCGAAAGCGCCCACAAAGATCGTCTCGTACCAGCTCGTCGACGTTGAGATGCGCCGCAAGCAAGACATCGACGACCGCGAGCGTGGGCGGCACCGTGTGCACTTCATTACCCACGGCATGACCATGGGCCATCACGAAGGCGGCCGTGAGGGACTGATCGGCGCCTACACTTGCCGCTATCTGCGGCGCCAAGGGCTGCGGCTCATCAACCTGGGGATCCCATCGTTCAAGGAACCCAAGTTCAGCTTGTTTCCGCTGTGCACGGTGTGTGGCGCCACCCGCTCGCCCACTGCCACGGAGGCCGAGCTCGAACGTTTCGATGCCGACCACGCCAAGCTGCACGGCCATCCGACCACGGGCAACTTCGCCCTACACGTGGAGTTCAACTCCGACACGCTGCATCTTGGGCCCTTCCCCGAATATGCTCATGCCGTAAACATCGCTGAGGCGCTCCGCATTGGCGCCGGCCACGTGCTCGATATGGGTACGAGCGAAGTCGAAGGCTTCCCGCTCGTGGATGAGCACGGCAAGCACTGGGCCATTGTGTACGACCCTATGCCGGGAGGCTCAGGTTTCTTGCCGCAGATCGTGGAGTACTGGCAGAGTATTTGTGAGCGTGGCCAACAGGCACTCGATAATTGTGCGTCGCAATGTGAAGCGGCCTGCTACTCCTGCCTGAAGCACTTCCGCAACCAGCTCGACCACGACGTGCTCAATCGCAAGATGGCGAGCAATCTATTGAGTGACTTGGCGCATCCGCTGGCGCTGGACCACGTCATCCCATCGGTGATCATGCAAGCTCACCTCGACCCGCACGCCGACGACAGCAATGCCGAGACCAACTTTGCGGCTATTTGTGCTGCGCACAGCTTTCCAGTTCCTAAAGAGTCGCAGTTCAAGGTGGACCTGGGAGCAGGAAGTTACACCGTGGCTGACTTTGCCTACCCCGACGAGCGAGTGCTCGTGTTCATCGATGGCATGGGCAAGAAGCTGCACGGCGACCCGGACAAGCAGAAGAAGGACAAGCTGGCCCGCGCCAAGCTCAAGATGAAGGGCTACCACGTGGTGGAGATCACCGCCGAGGCTCTGTCAGACGAGGGCAGCGTGGCGATGCATTTGGAGGAGTTGGGGGTCTATCTAGGCAGGTAACAGCGGCAGAACGCATCTTCGGCGGAACAACATGAGCAAAGCAGACATCAGCGTTGGCACATTGGTAGACATGATTGGTCGTGGCGAAATCCGATTGCCCGAGATGCAACGGCGCTACGTGTGGCGCGCACCTCGAGTGAGGGACCTCATCGACTCCCTCTATCGGGGCTATCCGAGCGGCGCCATCCTGGTTTGGGAGACAGATGAAGAACTACCTGCTCGTAACCTCGCGGTCGAGCAAGGCTCGTCGATGTATCTCACGCGCAAGCTGTTGCTCGATGGACAACAGAGGCTCACGTCTCTTTTTGCTGTGCTCCAAGGGAAACCCGTGACTGTCCGTGGCCGGCGCAAACCGATCGACATCTTGTTCAACCTCGACCATCCGGAAACGCTCGCCGAGGTCGAAGACGTTGATGACGACGATGAGGACGACGACGATTCCGACGACGATGATGACTCTGAAGATGAGATCTCGCTTCACGAGCGCTTGCGTCAAATGACGTTCGTGGTTGCTAGCCAACAGATGCGAGCGCTACCGAACTGGGTATCTGTCACGGAGGTGCTTGGCGCAACAAGCGACAAGCCCTTCCTCAAAGCGGCAGGCGTCACCGACATGGAGGACGAGCGCTACGACCGCTACTCTGAGCGTTTGAAACGGCTCCGTGAAATCCGCAACTACCCCTACGCGATGCATGTCCTCGACCGCAACCTGAGCTACGAAGAGGTCGCTGAGATTTTTGTGCGCGTGAACTCTCTAGGCATGAAGCTCAGGAGCACCGACCTGGCACTGGCGCAGATTACGGCGCGGTGGAAGAACCTGCTGCCGGAGTTGGGGGCGTTTCAGGATGAGTGCGAGCAAAGGAACTTCACGCTCGACCAAGGCATGCTCATCCGCTCGATGGTGGTATTCGCCTCTGGGCAAAGCCGTTTCAGGTCACTCAAAGGAATCTCGACCGCAAGCCTTCAAGATGGTTGGCTTAGAGCAAAGGAGGGTCTCAGATTTGCGGTCAACTTCCTCTCCACGAACGGCGGCATCGAAGACGAGACGCTTCTCTCGTCGCCGTTCTTTTTGCCCGGAGTCGCGTACGCATTCGAGTGCGCCGGGGGCAAATTGTCGCGCCATGACGAGAGAGCTCTCCTCGAGTGGGTACTTGTGGGATCAGGCCGCGGCTATTTCGGCAGTTCGAGCGAAACCCGACTCGACGCCGACCTGGCGCGGTTGCGCCGTAGTGAAGGCCCCGAGTCGCTGGTTCAGAACCTCGAACAGCTGTTTGGCCGGCGACGATTTGATGTCGGCGACCTCGCCGGTCGCGGCACAAAGTCAGGACTCTACGGGCTAGCGTTCTTGGCTTTGCGCAGACTGAACGCGAAGGATTGGAAGTCAGGACTGGGTATCTCCTTGCAACATCGTGGCAAACAGTTCGTTGTGCAGTCCCACCACATCTTTCCGCGAGCACGGATGCGCGACTGCTACGAAAAACGCGAGATCAACGAGATCGCTAACAGGGCTTTCATCAGCGGTTCTACAAATAGGTGGTTCTCCGACACGTTACCCTCTGGCTATCTCCCTGGCGTAGTGGAGGAACGCGGAGGTTCTGCACTGACAACTCAGTGCGTGCCGACGGACAGTCAACTTTGGGAGATCGACAAGTTTCCGGATTTTCTGCGCGAACGACGAACGCTGCTGGTGCAGGCTATCAACTCGATGCTGGACAACCTTTGAAGTATGGAAACGGCCCAAGAGTCTTGGCCTCGCAGGCAATGCTTGCGTCTCTTACCATTGACAAGCAGGGCAGGCTTGATTTCCAGCCACTACGGGCACCCCTCATCAGCCATGATCTCGCCGATGCAGGTGCGGCCGCTTTTCCCCGGCCAAACATCGAGAACCGTCAACTCCATGCAAATCCTGCCCGGCGATGACGACTCGACGTCTTGAAGCTCGACCAAACGTTCGGCGAACGCCTGCCAATTGGCATCGGCCTCTGGCGCCTTGGTCGCTTCGAACGGCGACGGCAGCGCGAGCGGCAAGTAGGTGACCACTCGGTTCAGTGGCGCAGGTGTGTTCGCGAACATGTATTCGAATGCGACCTTTGGCTCCTTGCACAACGCCAGTCGTATCGTCTTCAGGCGGTTCGCATCGGAGTACGCGGTTGGATCTTTGGCATGGCCGGGGATGAACGCAAGGCCAACCAACCCGCAGTGTGGCGAGGCCTCGATGTCGATCGTCAGGGGGGATGATTCGGGATGCGCCGCGGTGCACCAGGCTGTGGTGCGATCACCATCTACCAGTACCGATTGCGGCCGGCTCTTACCGCGGACACGAATGGCAACCTTGTAGTGCTTCGTCCGGTTCCAATCCAGGAGTTGCCTTTGCTCCATGATCCGCGAACTGTCGATGCGCAAAGCGATGCTGGGCTGCACACGCAACTCGGAGACGCCCAGCTGCCAGGCAATAGCACCTTCCTTTTGTTGCGGTGGCGGCAGGTTTGGCGCAACGACGGTGGTCACGTCGGCCAACTGACCGAGCTTCAGATTGAGGGCCAGAGTGGCGCCACGCTCTAACCAGCCCTCGCCCGGTGCCAACAAGAACTGCAGCGACCGGGGACTGAAGATCGGCAACTCGCTCTGTGTGCTGTCGGTGTCGGTGAACTCCAGCTCGGCTTCTCGTGAAAGCCGGATCGTGAATTCGCCCGAGGGCAAAGCGAGCTGCGCCACACACCAGCCACACCTAGCGTTCGCCGGAGAGGCCCTCAACTCATACTGCGGTACCTCGACGCCCTTCGGAAGGTCACCAGTAGTACACGCGTAACCCTGGGAACCGACGAACAGCTTGGTGTTGTCGGACCCGTGGGCCGCGCTATCGGTACTGTGGCCGCTGCAAACCGGAACGCCAAACCAGGCCTTTTCCATGGGGCCACCATTGTTGCCGATGTAGGTGGCATCCAAACGGTAGTGGCTCCCGTCATCATCCAACACAACCGTCAGACTCGCGTTGCTGATGGTGCTCGACGTTCCCGACAGGCGAACCAAGCCGCCACTATTGATAGCGGGTCCTGAGGACGCGGCGTGAGCAAGCCCGCTTGCGAACGCAACGACTGCACCAAACAGGACGGCGCTCATGGGGTCGAGGGGCCTGTGATGGTCAACTGGGCACGGCGCCGGGTCGAGCGGAAGACCGTCATTTAGAGGTTGTGCCACCAATGGGAGCACTTGCCACCACATCGGTCCGCCTTTCGTCGGGAGTCGGCGACTCGGAGCAGCATCAGAAGCAACAAGAAAGTGTTGTGCCGTTCATTTGTAGGAAGCTGAATTGCCTTAGCAATCTGCGCATCGAGCGGCGCCTTCGAAAGCAGCACCGCTGGCGTGCAAGTTGGCCTTAGCTTCGCCTCTTGGACGGCACTCAAGACATCGGCTGTCCTTGCACCGGCTTGTTTGATCATGGCCGCAAGTCCGAGCAAGAGTTCGTCTTGGGCTGTCTCATTTTGGGCCTCAAACCACTGCAAGCCGCCTTCAAGATCATCAAGGGCCTGGGCCAGTCGGTTGAGGCGGAGATCCTGATCGTGAGTCAGCATTGGCTCCTCCTCCAACCTCTCGGCCCGCCAGAGTCATTGGCAGCCAAAGTAGCATTGTGGTTGCTGTCGTTGTGTTGGCGGCGACAGAGAAACGGCCACCATGATCGGGGGTGGGAATGGCCAAGCGTCAATGAGGTCATAGCATTGGTCGCTGTTGCCGGCCTTCTTGCCGTCGTACACGCCGGGCGTTTTCTGACCGACTTTGCGTTCGCAAACGGTGTTCGGTGTGCTGCGTGAATTCGGCCACGTCGTGGTCTTCGAATGCGATTGGAGGGTACCGACCTTTTGCCCGGTGCTTATCGACGTCTGTACTATTTGCTACTGACCTCGGTGCCTGTGGTGAGAACGTATCCACCTATTTTCGTCCTTGATCTTCACGCTCTCGACGAGTCACTCACCGATGCCAAGATGAACCCCTGCCCACATTGCCACCGCGCAGGAATGGTGATCGGCCATGGCCTACTCGTCGGCTATGCCGAGTTCTCCAGCGATCGCGTGACCCGGGGCCGACGGTTTTTGTGCTCCAATCGCTTTCGCCGCTCGGGGTGCGGTCGAACCTTCTCCGTATGGCTCTCCACGGTGTTGGCGGGCTTCACTGTGCGTACCCCTACGATGTCTCGCATGTTTCACGCCGTCATCGGTGGCCTATGCATCAAGGCCGCCTGGGAGAAAGATGCCTTGTCAGGACTCACGCCGCACAGCGGTTACAGACTTTGGCATCGACTGCTCGTGGCTCAGTCGAGGCTACGCTCGATGCTTTGCGACCGTGCACCGCCTCCGCCCTGCAACAACACGCAACCACTCGCCCAACTCCTCAGCCATCTACAGCAAGTCCTCGGACCCACTGACTGCCTCTTTGCCGGTTTCCAGCTTACCTTCCAGCGGCATCTTTTAGGCTGACCCTCGCAACACTCCCTGCCTGACTCCGATTTGACATCGTACGCAGTGCCTACTTCAACGCCGCGCGCGACCGACCACAGCAGACGTCAATAGCCCACCAACAATGACCCGCGTACTACCGACACTACACATCGGAGGTCTCATGAAACGCGTCACCCCCTATCTCAAAATGCGCGTGCTCGGCGCCATCGAGTTCGCACCCGGCGACACCATCGCCGCACGCATTCGACACCTCAGCGACCAGGTCTTCACCGACGACAACGACCAACGCTTCCAATTCACCTGGCGCACCATTCAAACCTGGTACTCGCGCTACAAAAAAAACGGCATCACATCCATGCACCCACGCGCACGGTCCGACAAAGGCCACACACGAAAGGTTCAGCCCGAGATCCTCGCCGAAGCCGTCGACCAGGTACGCGCAAACTTTCACAAAGGCCCCAACAACATCACCGCCGTCTACCGCGCCTGCATCGAGCGCGGACTCCTGACGCGCGCACAGATCGCGCCAAACACCTTCCGACGTATCGTCAAAAACTACGAACTCTTGAAACCCATCACCGAATCCAATGACAAACGCCGCCTCGCTTTCGCAAAGGCTCACGCCAACGAAATGTGGCAGGCCGACACCATGTTTGGACCCTACGTCCAACACCAGGGTTCACGCGTGCAATCCAAGCTCATCGCCTTCATCGACGATGCCAGCCGTGTCTGCTGTCACGCCGAGTTCTTTCTCGCCGAAAACATAGACACCCTCATCCAAGCCCTGCGCACCGCGCTCTACAAACGCGGCGTTCCTGAAACCCTCTACGTCGACAATGGCTCCATCTACACGTCAATGGAAATCACGCAAATCTGCGCGCGTATCGGCTGCCTCCTTTGCCACGCACCGGTCCGCGACGGCGCCGCAAAGGGGAAAGTTGAGCGCTTCTTTCGCACCGTCCGAATGAGCTTTCTCTCGCGCGCACTCGATCTATCCAGCCTCGCCGCACTCAACCGCGATTTCATTCGTTGGGTCGAAGACGACTACAACGCCGCCGAGCATTCTTCCCTGCGAATGCGACCCATTGACCGCTTCGGCCTCGACCTTTCACGCATCCGCTTCTTGCCGCCCTCCGACGCCAACGACGAACTCTTCTTCATCGAACAGGACCGCACCGTACTCGCAGACAACACCTTTTCGCTCCATCGCGTTCGGTACCAAGCGCCACGGGACCTCCACTCGCGCAAGATCCAGGTCCGTTTCAACCGCAACCACTTCGAGAGAGCCGTCGTCTACTACAAGGGCGAACGTATGGGCGACGCGCTACCCGTCGACTTCATCGCCAATGATCGCAAACCCGCAACCGAAACCCTGGTGACAACATGATTCGCGCCCACTTCGGCCTCGACCGAAACCCCTTTGCCAACGATAACCTCGCTCTGCTCCCGCAACAGCAGCAGATCTTTGATACCCTGCGTGTCCATTGCCAGCAGGGCGGCTTGTGCCTCGTGGTCGGCGAACCAGGCACTGGCAAGAGCGTCATCAAACAGGCCCTCGCTCTCCATGACCCCAAACGGCTCATCACACCCGTGGTCAACCGCACACTCCACACCTATCACTGCGTTCTGCGCATCCTCTGCCAAGCCTTTCAGATCGACTCCGACGGCCTCGACTTCCACTGTGAGAAACGCCTCATCGAGGAAGCCCTACGCATCAATCACGCAGGCAAAATGCTCGCCCCCATCATTGATGATGCCCACCTCATCAGCATGCACGACCTGCGGCGGCTCAGGCTCCTGTTTGACGACTTCCCCAAGAATCACAACCTCATCCTCGTCGCTCAACCCGGCCTCCTCACCTCGCTCGCGCTCATGCCCAACGAGGATATCCGCAGCCGCGTCACCTATTCCGTCCTACTTCCAAAGCTCGCTCCCGACGACATGGCCAATTTCATCCGGGGCGAACTCGACCGCGTCGCGCTGCCACATGCGACCTTCTCCGACGACGCACTCCACCTCATCGTGCGCGCGTCCGAAGGCGTACTTCGTCATGCTCGAAACCTTTGCATGGCATCGCTCATCGAAACAGTCCGCGACCGCGCGCGCACCGTCGACCTCAAGCAAGTCAACCGCGTCCTCTTGCAACCCCATTGGCGCGAGCAACGAGAGGTGTCGTGATGACCACTTGCGGGATCTGGCCCACCAGCCGTTGCCTGCTCGCCGTCGTCATCGACGATGACGGGCGCCTCGCTGAAAATCCTCGCAAAGCTTGCTATTCCGATGACGCCCGCTGGGCCTTGCTCAACCACATCGAAGCCCAACATGGCCTCGATTGCGCGTTTGTGGTCACAAGGAGCTTCGCAAGGATGGATCCAATCGCGCAGCTCGCGTCCAGACGCGGCGCACGTGTCATTGTGGTCGCCGACCAATTCGTGCACGACCTGTGTGTCCTCATTGCCCCAACGGCCGTTTCAGCCCGCCAACTCGCACTGCTGCTCGCCCGACTGCCGATATGTCCTATCGCTCGACCGCAGCTCAGCGTCATGCAACCTGAGCTTCCGCTCATCGCAACGCCGTAGGGCCACCCTGATTGACCTTTTGCGACCACAACTCGGCCATCATCCGACACGCACCGATAACGCGGACCCACACGCTCACTGGCGTCGCAAACCTACGACCACAACGGCCAACAATTACGACATCAGCCCAGCCGTCGACCCAAAATCATACGACATCAGTTTTGGAAATCGCTACGGCGTCAATTCGGCCGTTAACACTTTCAATGTTAGGTCGGTTTGACCAGCACGCGGCGAACCTCACTGAAGTAGTAGACCTCGTAGGTCGGGCCGAGAGCCTGTCTTAGCTCAGCCCACAGCCTAAGGCCCTGAGACTCAAAGGACTCAGCCTCGCCTGTTGATCGGAACCCTGACGCCGCAGGATTTGCTCGATCAAGTGTCAGGTCATAACAACGAGCCCAAGCTACAAGCTCATCACACAGATTTGGCGGCAAAGGTAGCGTCGTGGGGTCCAGATTGGCAGGTTCGTCGAGGTCCCACAAAGGGAAGCACTCGTAGTCGACCATCAGCTTTAGTCTCTTGCTCATCTTCTTGCCTCACTGTGTCTTGGGCACCGACGCCGGGTTCGCACCAACTACGAAGCCGTTGTCGCCTATCGAAATTGCCATACGGTCTGTTTGGCCATTCCACTCAAACTCATAGATGGGCCGCCCGGCGCCGACGCCTTGGCAGCCGACAACTCGGCCGCGAGTAGCTGCGGTCATGATCGCATCTGGCAACTCAGCTTCGCCAATTCCTCTCGCAGCAAACTCCGCACCGTGACGCTCGACGATGTGCTGCAATCCCGCCTTGCCGTTGCCCTGCTCAAGAAACACGATGCGACCATCTGCGGCACGTCGAATGTCCACGATCGCCTCCGGAGTATGCTTGACCCCTGAACGCCGAAGCTCGGCAACAAGCGATGCGCGCGATTCGGCGAATGACGCTCGGGTCAGCCTTCCACCGCTATATGCCAGCGTGAGGAGCGTGACCGCTCTAAGTCCGTCGCGTGCCCATCCACGCCAACCGCCTTCGGCAGTTCCTTCTCCAAGTTTTAGCGTGTCAACTAGACCACCTCCCATTACGACAGCGTAGGTCAAGACGGCCTTTCCCACGATTTCCGGCGTCGATGATTCGCTAGTTGTCGTTTGCGCAAGGTGATCCAACAACTGTTGCTTGGCACCGTCCCAGTCGCGAGCGATATCCCCTGCGGCCTGCCCCGTTGGATCGTTGATGGAGATCGGCCGACTGCGCACATACCCATACAAGTTGCTCTCAAACGGCCTCTTCAACGCCACCCCCGGCTCACCCAAGAACAACGGGTCCGCGCTCAGCCACCTCGCAAGCCTCGGGTCGTAATACCTCGCCGAGTGATACGACAACCCCGTAGGCACATCGCGTTCTTGGCCAGTGTACGAATACTGCTCGACATACCGGCTCGCGAAGCGCACCTCGCCGTAGGGATAGTGCTCCGTGCGTTGCAGCTCATTGCCGGCCGGGTCGGTGGTGACGGCCGTGCTACCTTGGTGATTGCTGTGCAAATAGGTCACCAACTCGCTGTCACCGATAAGCGCCGCCTTAGCTGCTGCGGCGTACAGACGTGCGGCATCGACGGTGCGGTTTTGCTGTGCTGCCGCGTAGGCATCACGCACATCTATTTGCTGGTCGCCACCTTGGGGGTACAGGTCCGGCAACACCTTGGCCATGAGCGCTGCCGACTCGATGCGCGCCACGCGGTTGTCGCCTGCCTTTATGTAGGTCGTGGCAATGCCATCGTGCAGCTCGAAGTCACCTGAAAGATAATAGGTTTCGCTGGCACCCTCGCGCTTCACGATGCGCGTCACGCCGGCATCGTAGCCAAACTCAGCGAGCGTTTGATTGCCCCACCTCACGCCCGAAAGTCGGCCCCGGTGATCCCACCCATAATGATGCTGGCCGTGCCACTCCATGTTGCCGGCAGCGTCGTAACGATAATCGGTACTGCCCGCGCGCGTGACCGCATGCGGACCCGCGTTGACATATTGGTAGTCACCGACATCTTCAGCGCTCAGGCCGCCCAAGCTCGACGTCTTACTCAGCACGTTGTCGATTCGGTCGTACAGGTAGCTTGTGATCTCGGCTGCCACCCACCCTTCATCCAAGCGAGCCTCGGTGAGGCGATACAGGGCATCGTAACCGTAGGTGGCATTGGCAGTTGGACCCGCAACACTTGGCCGACCGTCCACCACCGCGGTGATATTGCCCACGCGATCGTGCGTGTAGGTGTAACTCTGCAACGAGCTGCCGGCGCCCGTGGTGGTGTCGAGCGCATGCAAACGCAAGCGGCTGTCGTACTGGTTTGCAGTGCGCGTGGCGTTCCCCAACAGCAGATGGTCCAACAAACCCTGCGCGTTGTAGCCAACCTCGGGCACGTAGGGCGGAATGCTCACCAAACGGCCGGCGCCATCGAGCGCGCGCGTGAGCTCTCGGCCGTCAGGATAGGCCGTAGAAACTACGCGATCGACATTGTCGTAACCGTGCATCCACGTGAACGTGTGCGCGCCAATCGTACGTGAGCTGCGAAGCGCTCGCCCGCGAGCGTCAAACCCCATCGCATCGGCGCACTTGAGGCCACCCACAAGCGGGTAGCGCGTTTCGACCAGCTGCCCTTCAGGATAGGTGCAAAATTCAGCCGCACAGCTCACCGGGGCGTCGTAGACAAACGTAGCCCGCGTGGCGTCGGGCAAAGCCTCGTCCCAAACCGCGGTCAGGCGATTGGCGGCATCGTAGCTACGCTTGGTCGCAACCCCGCGCGCATCGGTGCTGGTTTCGAGATTGCCCGCAACATCGTAGGTGTTGGTGGTGATGCCCGCATCGGCGTCGTCTACCTGCAACAAACGGCCGAGCAGGTCGTAAGCCATCGCGCGGGTATTGCCCGCGTCATCCCGAACGACGGTCAAACGACCCAACGCATCGTAGCCAAAGCTCGTGCGCACGGGCGCATCGTCTACCGCCAACAACCGGGCGATTTCGACAACTCGGCCCAGGCCGTCGTTCTTGGTCGTGGTGGGTGTGCTTGCATAGAGACCAGAGCTATTCAGATCTTCGGCATCCCACGTCTCGGTTGTGAGTGGCCGGTAGCGCTGCTCTTCGATCGATGCCGTGCCATACAAGTCGGCATCAGCATAGGTGGTGCGGGTCGGCCGACCGGTGGCGTCGTAACTCGTGCGCGTGGCCCGCACGCCCACCGGAGCCTGCACGTCACATGCGGGGGTGGTGCCTTGATACGGCTCGTAGGTCACACCAGGTTTGCCGAGACTATTCAGGTCGGTGAAACCGCTTACTTGGTAACGCCCAGGCACCAACAGCGTGCGTTCTTGGCGCTTCTGGCCTTTGCCATCAAAGCACTGCACAACTTCGAGGTCGTACGGCGCGCCGGCCACCGAACGTGCATGGGCAACGATCCGGCTTACTGGATCATGAAGCTCATAATCGAAGCTCGTGGTTGGCACATCGAGCGAGTCCCCCGGCTGAGCAATGGCCGCAAGACGCCCAAAAACGTCGTAGCGGTACGCGGTCGTTGCCAATGTCGAATGGGTGTTACCGCCCAGTCGCTGCCACGACGTACTGGTCGCGGGCTGCTCGTACACCGGGTGGTAGCTGAGCTCTTGCGAAAGCGCGTAGCCGTTCAACACCACCTGTTCGCTACGCGGCAGCAGACTGTCGATGTCGTAACCAACCGTGCGGAGGTTGTCGCGCGCATCGCGCACGGTGATGACATTGCCATCGTCGTCGTATTCGAACCGTTGGGCATTCACGACAGTGTCGCTTGCGACTGACAGCTTCTGCGTAACCCGCGATACAAGCCCTTTCTGTAAGGTTCCTAACGGCAACCCAACAAACGGTTCGCCATCATAGTAGGTAAGCTCCTCGGTCGCCTGAGTCTCATCTGTAGCAAACAGGCGCTTGCGATAGGGCGCGCGCAGCAACCACGGGCCTTCCACTTGGGGCGCCACGAAATCGATAGACTCGGTGCTTTCGTCACCCGTGCAGGTGGGGCCGCACGGTTCGGTGCTGTTGCTGTTGCAGGCAGTACAGCCTACGCCGCCGATCTTGGTGATACCTTGTTTGCTGGTGCGGGTGCGGTTGCCATAGCCGTCGTAACTATGGCGTTGCGCAACCTCTACCCATGCCGATTCTGGTTGCCCTTCTTGAATGACCTGCGTCGTGTTCGTTTCACACACAAAGCGCACACGCGGCGAAAGCGTATTGCTGATGCCCGCAAGCGTACAGTCGTCGTAGTCATGAGTTGTAGATTGCAAGAGCGCGCCGTCGCTCTGGACCTCCTCAGTAAGAATGAGGCCTTTGCGATACAGGTCTTCGGAACCGATATCGAAGGTGCTTGTTAACTGCCCTGGCGCCACACTTACATCGCCCGGTGTGGTCACGGTGACCCGCGCAAAGCCTCGGAACTGCTTTTCGATGCCATCGTAGTAGCCGTCGCTGTAATGCACCGTGCGGATCTGAGAGACATGGGAGAGCGTATCGTACGCCTCGATCTTGTCGACGGTGAGCATCGGGTGCGGCAGGCGATGCGCCCAAGCACTCGGGCCGCCATCTACGCTCATGTGGGTGACACTGGTGCCGTAGCCGATTTCGATCACCTTGCCGATACCGTTTCCGATGCGGGTCAAAAGATTCGGGCGCTTGGGATAGAGTTCCAGGTACTGCACCAAACCCGATGGGGTTATCCACACAATGTCAGTAGAACCCGAACCGTTCATATCAGCGAAGCGCACAGAATTCTGCGGGTCGATGGGTATGTCAGCGCCTACGTCGGTGGCGTCGATGCTGTGAACCACACTCTCAAATGCCAAGCCGCGCTGATTCAGGCAGTACTTCACGACGCCCGGAAACACCGCCACGAAATCGGACAGGCCATCGCCGTTGATATCCACCAAGTCGGCGACCAAGGGACTTGCGCCACCCACATCGCAGGTAAGCGTGCGTACCGTTTCGGCAAAAGCACCGAGGCCGAGATTGGTGCGGTAGAAAACAGAGGTCGGCAACCCGGGCACGACGAGGGCCGCGTCCTGCATACCATCGCCGTTCATGTCGGCGAGTCGCAAGCCGGTCTGAAAGCCCCAATCAAGCGCGTTTGCGGGTTCGATGCTCGTATAGGCGCTGCCATCGCCATTGTTGCGGTAGAACCAGGTGTTCTGGCCGTCGGCAAACATCACGTCGATTGCGCGGTCGTGGTCGTAGTCAAAAAAGCGCATGTTGCTGTCGTGACTGATATCGGGGAAACCGGTGCCTGGTGCCGCGCCCAACGTCCAGTCGCCCGTGCCGTGGCCAAACAACGCGACGCTGTTGTAGGCATTCAACAAGTCGGCAAAGCCATCGCCGTTCAAGTCGAGCGTGTGCACGTAGGCCGAAGACAACACCGCGGCACCACTGCCGGCCACAGTGCTGGTAACAGGCGCAGCAAAGGCATGGCTACCGTCAGCGCCCATCACCCCCAAATGAAAACGATGTTGGCCGGTCGTGGTATCAAACACGTCGGTAAGACCATCGCCGTTGATATCGATCAGGTCGGCATTGCCGCTCTTGAAATCGACGCCCACGCTCGACATCGTGACGATTTCGGGCAGATGACAAAGCGCTTGATTGCTGCAGGTCGGGTCGAAGCTGTCGCTGTACGAAAAGGTAAAACGCACAGGGTAGGCCGTGGTGTCGTCGGACCCGTACGTCGTAACGGACGCAAGCCGCGACAGGCCGCCACTTTCTTCGGTGGTGTCGTAGCCAAAGTGATAACGCCTGAGCAGCAAGCCCTTCACGGAAACGCTCACATCAGAGAGGCGCTTGGCCATCACAACTTCGACACCTGGCTTGGCATCTGCCAGGGCATCGGCGCGCTCTTCGTAGGCCAAATGGGCGGCGTAGCGCGGCCCGGTGACGGTATCCACCCAGGTGACGCGAGCGAGGTAAGGCGTGCCCTGCTCTTTCACGTAGTCGTAGTGCACGCTGTGGCCCAAAAGATCAGTCAATTCGACAAGATAGTAGGCAAAGGTGCCAGCGCGCCCCTCAAGCCTGGCGCTCGGTCGCGAGGTGCCAGCGACATTGGCGCCAAAATAGCCCGTCTGGCCGTTGGGATATTCGGCCACCCAATAGCCAAAGCAGCCGTTGTTCTGCGCATCCACAAACGTGTAGCGCACGAAGCCGCCTTCAAAGCGCGCGCGATAGGTCGACGTACCCGGCAAACGCACCAGTTCCTCGCTACCGTCCATCGCAAAGC
>JAKLEG010000050.1 GCA_022703175.1 Myxococcota bacterium
CCCCTAACGCCCGCTTCACCTTTCGATCAAACTCGCGCAGCTCCTCGGCATCGAAGACGTTGGCCAACGACACCATCGGATGGGTGTGTGGAACCTGCAAAAAACCTTCGCGCGGTTTGCCGCCAACACGCTGGGTTGGTGAGTCAGGCACCACCGCCTGCGGATGCCTACGCTCCAACTCGCACAACTCACGATACAAGCGGTCGTACTCAGCGTCGGCGATGACGGGCGCATCCAGAACATAGTAGCGATAAGCGTGCTCGTTCAGTTCACGGACAAGCTCGTGAAGTCGGGTCAGCTCGCTCACGGGCACCTCAATAGGTTTCTATGATCTTAGGCGCGTCGAGCAGCTCGGCAATGCCCAAGCGAATGACAAAGTCCTCCACCTTGTCGAGCGTCGAAGCAATGAAGCGGCGGTCGTTGCCAACCGCCACCACGGCCAACGTGGCCCGGTCGGTCAGGTCCTGGTCCTCCACCTCTGCAGCGGACACGTTAAACGTGTGGCGACAGCGATGCAGAACCCGTTTGACGACCGAGCGCTTGGCCTTTAAGGAGTCATTGTCGAACAGCGCCAGTTGCAGCTCCATGATACCAATGACCATGGTGAAACTCCGGCGCGCAGATAAGCGAGCTAGGGTCGAACCTCAGGCGTGGTGCGTTTGCCGGGCGCAGAGGCGTTCTCCAATGTACGTGCCACCTCTTCTACCTGGAAGAACTCGAACACATCGCCGACCTTGACGTCGTTGTAACCCTCGACGCCAACACCGCACTCCATCCCGGCCTCGACCTCGCGAGCGTCGTTCTTGAAGTGCTTGAGCGATGCCACCTTGCCTTCGAACACCGGCACGCTGTCGCGCAACACGCGGACTTTGCCAGCGCGCATCGCCTTGCCGTCGGTGACCTTGCAACCTGCGATGGTGCCCACCTTGGAGACCTTGAACAAGTCGCGAACCTCGGCGTGGCCAACCAACTTTTCCTTAACCTCCGGAGCGAGCAGACCTTCTTGAGCCTTGCGCACATCATCGAGCACTTCGTAGATGATGGAGTAGGTACGGATTTGCACGCCTTCGCGTTCGGCTAGGTTACGGGCGTTAGCATCAGGCCGCACGTTGAACCCGACAATGATGCCCTTAGAGGCCGATGCCAACATGATGTCGGACTCATTCACTGCGCCAACACCCGAGTGAATCACGGAGACTTTCACCTCGGGCGTGGTGAGTTTGACCAAGGCCGCAGAAATAGCCTCGACCGAGCCCTTCACGTCGGCCTTGAGGACGATCTTGAGGTCCAAGACCTCGCCGCCCTTCATCTTGGCCATCAGTTGTTCGAGCGACATTTTTGGCCCGCTGACCATCTCGGCCGTGCGCTTCTGCTCTCGGCGGTGCTCCGCCACTTCACGCGCTGCCTCCGCCGTCTCGACCACGTTCAACACGTCGCCCGCTTCGGGCACCATGTCGAGACCCGTCACTTCCACAGGACACGAGGGGCCAGCCTCTTTGAGTTGCTTACCCTGGTCGTTCGCCATCGCACGAACCTTACCGTAAGCATCGCCAACCACGATCGGATCGCCCTGACGTAGGGTGCCGCTATCCACCAAGATGGTGACCACAGGGCCGCGGCCCTTGTCGAGCTTGGCTTCGACAACAACGCCCGTCGCCGAACGCTTCGGATTGGCCTTGAGCTCAAGCATTTCGGCCTGCAGCAAAATCCCGTCCAAAAGCTCTTGGATACCGGTGCCCTTCGTCGCCGAAGTCGGCACCATCATCGTCTCGCCGCCCCATGCTTCCGAGACCAACTCGTACTTGGTAAGCGCTTGCATGACACGTTCGGGCTGAGCCTCAGGCTTGTCGGCTTTGTTGATGGCCACGATGATCGGCACCTTGGCCGCCTGCGCGTGGCGAATGGCCTCTTCGGTTTGGGGCATCACGCCGTCATCGGCAGCGACGACCAACACGACGATGTCTGTCACCTGCGCGCCGCGAGCTCGCATTTCGGTGAAGGCCGCGTGGCCAGGGGTGTCGAGGAACGTCACCGAGCCCTTGCCCTTGACCGGCACCTGGTAGGCGCCAATGTGCTGCGTGATACCACCAGCCTCACCGGCGGCCACCCGAGCCTTGCGAATCGCATCCAACAACGAGGTCTTGCCATGGTCGACGTGACCCATGACAGTGACGACCGGCGGCCGAGAGACCAAATCCTCAGGATTTTCCTTCTCTTCGCCAGCTTCGAGAATGTCGTTCTCCGCGAACGCCGTTGAGTCGACAGTGTATTGGAATTCGGCCGCGACGAGCTGCGCGGTTTCGAAGTCGATCGAGCCGTTGATGTTGGTCATCACGCCCAACTTCACCAGGCGTTGCAACACTTCGGCGGCCTTGACGCCCAACTCGTGAGCAAATTCCTGAATCGAGATCGTCGTCTCGCGCATCTTGATGTTCCGCTTTGCGGCCTTCGGCTGCGTCAGCTCGGTCTTCTTGATGACGCCCTTGGTCGTCTTTTTCTTGCGGAGCCGCGAGGGGTGCGAGGCACGCTCGCGCATCTCCAGCATTTCGCGCTTCGATGGCGTGCGCTCTTTACGCTCAGCACCCTTCGGCACCACGGCGCCCCGACCCTTGCGGTCGCGACCGACATCGATCATTTCGCGGCCACGACCGAACGGATCGGTTACGACCTTCAACTCCGTCACACGGCCAAAGCGTTGCGCGGGGCCGCCACGCGGTTGCGGTGCAACGCCACCGGGAGGCGCCCCTAGGCGTCGCTGCGGCACACGTTCAAGTAATTTCTCACGGTCGATCATGCGCACAACGGTGGCGGTCTTACTGCGATTGGCCTGCGCGTTGGCCACGCCAGGAGCAATTGGAGCGCCCGCTGCATGGGTGTGCCCCTCTGGCTTGGCCCCAGGAGGAAGCGTGGCGTGGGTGCGCATGGGCCGTTGGGTGTTCGCCGACGCCGGCACAAAGCCATGCGAGATCGGCGGACGGGCGGCATTGTGGTCGCGATGGTCACGCGGTCGTTGGGTTTCGACAACGACAGGCGGCTCAGCGGCTGCGGGGGCCTCTACGACAGGCTCTGCGGCCGGCTCATCAACAGGAGCCGGTTCAGGCTCAGCGGCTGCGACTTCCACCGGCTCAGGCATCGCGACGGCATCAACCGGTTCAGGCTCTACCGGTTGTTGAGCTTCAACGATAGGAGCTTCCACTTCGGCCGCGAGCTCCATCTCAGTAGCTGCTTCGACCTCGGCGTCGGTTTCGGTCTCGGACTCAACCGGCGGCAAATGCGCCGAAGGCATCTCCGAAGTGGCCTCGACAGGCGTCGTTGCATTGGGGCTATCCTCGCCCGCCTTCTTCTTTTTGACGATCATCATGCCCGCGCGTTTCAGCGGCGCTGGCGGCTCTTCGACCGTCTTGTTCGTAGCTTTGAGCAAGACCGTACGAGCTTCTTCCTCGTACACCGAGCTGGAATGCGTCTTGGCGTCAATCCCGGCAGCCTGGAGGAGCGTCACCACCTCGCGGTTGTCGAGACCGAACTCCTTCGCCAGTTCATGCACGCGTTTCTTCCCCATCATACCACCTCTTTACGATGACGCCTGTGACACCGAGCCAAAGCGTCCGGCGTCATCACCGCGATCCAGCCCTGAGGGCCGACTCTCGTACCACAGAGACAGCCAAGTTGCAGCCTGTTCCGAAAGCGGCCCAGACGGAATCCTGAGCGCGCCTAAATATCCCATACCAGCAGCGTGTCCGAGCCGAGCCCCCGATACGAACCGTCGTCCGTCCGGTAGCCGGCGTTCACCTCGCGCTGCCAAATCTTCGGCGAGAATGACCGTGCCACCCTCGCCGCCATGCACCTCGTCCACCCCGGCGACCAACGTGCCTGTGCGTCGCGCGAGGCCTACCATTTCCAGAACGCGGGCCTCGGCAGCGGCATGCAAGTCAGCCAGAAGCGTGCACAGCTCAAAACTCACAGGCAATCCCGTGACCTTGCTGACCACCTTGGGGGCGAGACCCTCAAGGCACGCTCGCGCCAAACAGACCGACACGCCGCGTTCTTTGCCACGTGCTGCCAGCACCAAGCCGCCCGCACGTACAGCGAGCCGCACCATGCCCGACGCTTCACGCTGCGCCCGACAGACCACGCAGGTCCGCTCCGTCTCGTTGCGGAGAGCGGTCGCGGCCTCACGGGCCTTGGTGTTAGTTCGACGCGCCGTCATAAGCACCTGCGGACTATTCGTCCGCCGTCTTCTCCTCTTGCACCGGAGCCTGCGGCTCAGCCTGAGCATCCGTCGGGGCGGCTTCCGCGGGTTCTGTCACCTGCGGCTCAGCTTCCGGAATCTTCACGACACCGTCCACCACCGTCACGCCTAGTGATTCGGCCAACGCGCGGGTTTCGGCCTCTTGCTTCAACCACTGCATCGCCGCGTACTTGAGCTGCTTGGCTTTCTTGTCGGAGATCTTCGCAGCTTCTGACAAGGCCATTACATCAGCCTCTGCCAGCTCTTCGACCGTCGGGAACCCGGCATCTGCCAATTCTTTGCCGGTGGTCTCACCAATGCCGCGCACGCGTTTCATGCGGCCCTCGGCGGTGAGCCCCAACAGCTCCTGCAGACGCTTGCCGGCGTTGGCAGCTTTGGCCATTTGGTCGGCGTCGGCCTTCAAACGCTCTTCCTCGGCCTTCTCTTCGGCAGCCACGCGCTTGGCGCTCACAATCACCTTGTCGAGCGCGTCGTCGCCCATCCCCGGGAATTGCATCAGGAATTCGCGCTGTGCCGTGACCAACTGCTCCGCCGAGCGGATACCGTGGTTGTACAACGTTTGGATCAAGAACTCGTTGCAGCCCTCGACCTTTTGCAGGCTCTGCCAGGCGCGATCCTTAATCTCTTGGATACGCGACTCGGAGTGGATGTTTAGCTCCCACCCGGTCAGTTGCGAAGCCAAACGCACGTTCTGACCCTTGCGCCCAATCGCCAACGACAGCTGGTCGTCAGGCACAATGATCTCCATCCGGTGGTTGGCTTCGTCGATGAGCACGCGACTGACTTCGGCCGGCTGCAAGGCGTTACAAACAAACGTCGCTGGGTCTTCTGAGTAAGGCACGATGTCGATCTTCTCGCCGCGCAACTCTTGGACCACGGCTTGCACGCGTGAGCCCTTCATGCCGACACAAGCCCCCACCGGGTCCACATCGCGGTCCGACGAGCTGACGGCAATCTTGGCGCGCGCCCCAGGCTCGCGAGCCGCAGATTCAATTCGCACGATGCCTTCGTAGATTTCCGGCACTTCGAGTTCGAACAACTTGATGAGCAGTTGCGGCGAGGTGCGTGACAGCACGATTTGCGGGCCACGCGCATGCTCTTGCACTTCGATCACAAAGGCCTGAATGCGGTCGCCAGCGCGATACGACTCACGTGGGCATTGCTCACGCAGAGGCAACACGGATTCCGCACGCCCGAGGTCGACAATGATGTTGCCGCGCTCGAAGCGCCGGGCGATGCCGGTCACCAACTCGCCCTTGCGGTCTTTGTACTCACCGAACACCATCGAGCGCTCGGCATCACGAATGCGTTGGATAATAACCTGCTTAGCTGTCTGCGCCGCAATACGACCGAAGCCGCGACGGTAAGTCTTCAGGCGGAGAATATCGCCATAGGTCTCGTCTTGCTCACGGGCTGCGGCAGCATCTTGATCGAGATAGTAGATGGGAAAGACCATCTCGTCGCCAGCATCTACTTCGATGCCGCGCGATTTGGCTTCATCCAGCGCCAACTCGTTGAACGCATCTTCGACGTGCTCAGCAACGGTGATGGTCTGGGTGAGGTCGACAGCGCCCTTTTCTTCGTTGAACTTGGCCACCAGGTTGCGCTCAGCACCAAAGGCCCGTTTGGCAGCGACGAGAATCGATTCTTCAAGCGCCGAGATCAGCACGCTGCGCTCAATCCCTTTGTCTTTGCTGACCTGGTCGAGCACCATGTTCAAATTGGCATCCATCGTCATCCTCCTTTTCTGGCATCACGCCAGCCCGCATGAGTCGCGGGACGCCCCGTCTGTGGTCGACGGCGATTGGCGGGGCGACACCCCACCGTCGACGCCCTTTGTTTAAAACTCGGGAACCAACCGGGCACTGGCGATCCCTTTGTGAGGAATCGCATACACCTGGCCGTCCACTTCAATTTGCGCCGCGGCATCATCGGCCGCGACGAGCTTCCCCATGAACTTGCGTCGCCCTGAGATCGGCTCGAAGGTCGTGATGCGTACCTGCTTGCCCAAAACCTTCTGAAAATGCGCCGGCTTCACGAGTGGCCGGTCGAGCCCCGGAGACGACACCTCTAACTCATACGACCCGGAGATCCGGTCCGAGAAACCCTCGGCGTCCAAAAGGTCTCCCACCATGTGGGACACTGTGGAACAATCATCAATCGAAACGCCACCTTCGCGGTCGACATACAGACGTAACACGTGGGAGCGCGCAATGATCTCGATGAGCACAATCTCGTAGCCATGCCGCGACAAAAGCGGCGTAATGGCCTGCTCCACCTGCTCCCGCAACTCTTGGTTCAATCCCTGCGCCACACTTTGCCTCGCTGCCGCGAACGCCCCATAAAAAAAAAGTGGGCAAGAAGCCCACTCAGCTAGACCCAAACTCTCCCACCATCCAAGTCCGACCAAATGTTGGCGGCCTCTTAACACCCCGTGCGCGCCGTTGTCAACCTGCGCTGCGGCAGATTTCTCAGATCTTTCGAAGACCTTCGCGGAAAACTTCAGGCCAAGATCAAACGTTTAGCTGGCCCAGGATGGCGCTCAGTTGCCCCCGCAGGTTCAAAACATCCAGCAGCGCCAAACCGACTCCTGCCGGACTGTCGTTCGCATAGACCACGTCGCCCACCCCCCCAAGCTCTCCGTGGGGAGGGGGCAAAACCAGAAGCACGTGGGCACGGGTGCCCAACGCCAGCCCAACTTTGGTAGGCACAAACAACCCGCCTCGGCACAGCTCCTTAGCAAACACGCTCGCCAAGGTTTTGGGATCGCGAAGGTCGTAGCGCAGCGGATCGGCTTGGGTTCCCATTCCCGCAGCCATGGCCATCCGCAGCGGTTGTCCAGCCCGCCCTAGCTCAAACGCCTCGGGCCAGGTGATCAAACGCACCCCGATACCATTGCCGCGCAGCCCCGCCACCGAGTTGCCCACCTGCTGCAACCGGGCCACCTCCCCTTCGACCAGGAACGGCTCCTCGGTCAGGTGAACTTCCAAATGCAGGCGCGTACCCACCGCCGGCAGCTTGCGCGTCTCGATGAACAGCCCCACGTCTGAGACATCCGTGACAAACCCGGTGGCATCCAGCGCGGCGTTCCAAAATCGGATTTTGTAGTGCGTCCGTCGTCGCGGGGAGATGCGCCGTTCTTTTGGGTTAGCCATCGAGAGATCCTAGCCGTGCTAACGCAGCGCCGCCGCTACCAACGCATCTTGTTCATCGGTGTGCCGGTGATGCGAACCGGTGGCCGGACTCGCGTTCTCGGTCCGACCGACATAGCTCAGGCTCTGCCCTGGGGCCAGCGCCCGCAAAAGCCGCTTTGCGACAAACTGCCACGCGCCCATGTTCTCAGGCTCTTCTTGAGCCCAAACGATCGTCGCGGTACCTGCGTACTTATGTAACAACCCGGAGAGGCGCTCATGCGGCCAGGGATAGAGCTGCTCAAGGCGCAGCAACGCAACATCTTGGGCCTTGTGGCTCAGGCGACCGGCCAACAGGTCATAGTAGACCTTGCCGGTACACAGCACCACCCGCCGCGCCGACGCTGACACCGTCGGGTCCTCCATCACCTCGGCAAAGCGCCCCTCGGCGAACTCCGCGGGTGTCGAGGTCACCTGAGGGTGCCGCAACAGGCTCTTCGGGGTAAAGACAATCAACGGCCGTCGGGCGGGCACCAAACCCTGGCGCCGCAACAAGTGGAAGAACTGTGCGGGTGTGCTTGGGTTGGCGATGCGTAGGTTGTCCCGGGCAGCGAGCTGCAAGTAGCGTTCTATCCGAGCGCTGGAATGCTCCGGCCCCTGCCCTTCGTAGCCATGGGGTAACAACAACGTAAGACCGCTCGCCAGCGCCCATTTCTCCTGAGCGCTGGCGATGAACTGGTCGATGATCACCTGTGCGCCATTGGCAAAATCGCCAAACTGCGCCTCCCACAACACCAAGCTGTTGGGCGCATTGACGCTGTAGCCATACTCAAACCCCAGAACGCCGAACTCAGAAAGCTGGCTGTCATACACCTGGAACGAGCCAGGCCCGTGAAGATGGGCCAGCGGGATATGAGGCGACCCGGTGTCAAAATCGTACAGCACCGCATGTCGATGACTGAAGGTGCCGCGCCCAGAATCCTCGCCGCTCAACCGTACCCGCAGCCCATCCTTCACCAACGTCGCAAAGGCCAAGCTTTCGCCCACGGCCCAATCAGCGCTGCCGGCGACAAAGCGCTCTTTGCGCCGCGTCAGCTGCGGCAGCAACTTGGGATGAACGTGAAAGTCATCAGGCACCGCTTCGAGTGCCGTCAACAACCCCACCAAAGTGTCCTCTGCTACGGCAGTGCGCGGCTCCGGTGCAGCATCGGCGCCTTCCATTGGCAGGGTCGGAGCAATGGCGCGCCCAGCATCGGCCGCCTTCTGGGCGCGGGTGACTTCTTCGTGGGCATGGGCCAAAACCTGATTGAACTCGGTCAGCGCCGCCTCGGCCGCCTCCGGCTGCAGCTCACCTTTGCGCAAGAGTTCTTCGGTGTACAGCTTGCGCACCGAGCGATGATTCTTGATTTGCGCGACCCTGCGCGGATCGGTGTACGACGGGTCGTCGCCTTCGTTGTGCCCCCAACGCCGGTAGCCGATCAGATCGATCACCACATCGCGCTTGAAGGCGCGCCTAAACGCCAGCGCCAGCTTGCCCACCCGCAACACCGCGTCAGGGTGATCCGCGTTCACGTGAAAAATCGGCGCGCGCACCGCCTTGGCCACGTCGGTCGCGTAGATGGACGACCGCAGATGCTCCGGACGAGTGGTAAAACCAATCTGGTTGTTAACGACGATATGGATCGTGCCCCCCACCCGATAGCCTTGCAGCATCGACAGGTTGAGCGTCTCGGTCACCACCCCCTGCCCCGAAAAGGCGGCATCGCCGTGGATCAAAATAGACAACACGCGCTGTCGCTCACGATCACCACTTTGGTCCTGGCGGGCGCGGGCCATGCCCAGCACCACTGGGTCCACCGCTTCCAAATGGCTCGGATTCGAGGCCAACATCACGCTCAGGCGTTCATCGCTTGGGGTGGTATGTGTCCCGTGCGCTCCCAAGTGATACTTCACGTCGCCGGAGCCGTGCGACAACGCCGGATCCATCTCCCCCTCGAACTCGCGGAAGATGTTACCCACCGACTTGCCCACGACATTCGCCAAGACATTCAGTCGACCGCGATGCGACATGCCGAGAATCGCTTCCAACACTCCCACAGCACGCGCCTCGGTCAGAATGCCATCCAACAACGGAATCAGCGCCTCCACCCCTTCGAGGGAGAAGCGTTTCTGCCCGACGTAGGTATTGTGCAAGAACCGTTCAAACGCCTCGGCGGCGTTCAACTTCGACAAGATCCGCTGACGCTCGGCGGCCGCCAACGGCGCCGACAGGCGCGTGCGCTCGGTTTGCTCCTGCAGCCACTCACGCACCTCGGTTTCCGGAATGTGCATGTACTCGACGCCCACATGCCGGCAGTAGGTTTCACGCAGGGTGTCGAGGATGTCGCGCAGCGAACGCTTCTCGGTGTTGCCCGCCAAGCCACCGGCTACAAAACGCCGGTCCAGATCCCATACGGACAGGCCATAGGTAGACAGCTCCAGCTCGGGTTGCGGTGTCAGCTTGTATTCCAACGGATTCAGGTCGGCCAGCAGATGGCCCCGCACCCGAAACGCGCGAATGAGCTGCAGCACCGAGGCCTGTTTCTCGATGACGTCAGAGTCCCCACGACCAGCCGCCGACCATCCGGGCGCGGCGTCAGGCGTCCACGCCAACGGCTCGTGAGGTACCGCCAACTCGCGAAAAATGCGCCGGTAGAAATCATCCTCGCCCAAGAGCAACCGCTCTAAATCCGCCAGGAAAGCGCCCGACTCGGCCCCTTGGATGACGCGGTGATCGTACGTGGAGGTGACGGTCATCACCTTGGACAACCCCAACTCAGAGATCATGCGCGGGTTCATGCCGGCGTATTCGGCAGGGTAGTCGATACGGCCAATGCCGAAGATCGCCGCCTGGGTCGGCATCAGCCGCGGCACACTCATCGCGGTGCCGAGCATACCTGGGTTGGTAATGCTCACCGTGGTTCCAGTAAGATCCTCCAACGTCAGCTTGCCGTGACGTGCGGCGGTCACGAGCGCGTCGTGCCGAGCTACGAAATCGGGGAACGATAGCGCTGCGGCATCTTTAATATTGGGAACCAAAAGCGTGCGCTCACCTTTGCGTTCCACGTCCACCGCAAGGCCCAGATGGATACTCTTACGCTGCCGCAGATGCGGTTTGCCGCCCACCGACACGTACTCGGCATTCATCACCGGCCGGCGCTCCAACACGCGCACCAAGGCCCACGCCACCATGTGGGTAAACGACACCTTGATGCCGCTCACGGTGGCCAAATGCTGGTTCAACAATCGACGATTCTCTTCCACGAGCTTGACCGGAATCGTACGCGCCGAGGTCGCCGTGGGCACGCCCAGGCTGGCCTCCATGTTCGTCGCAATTCGCCCCAACGAGCCGGTCAGCGGTACCAGCGTCGGGTCGACTGTTGCAACGTCCGCAGCCTTGGCAGCGACCACCTCGGGTTCGTGTAGGTCAACCTCGGGCGCCACCGCCGACCCTTGAGGACCTAGCTCCACCACCGGGCGCCCAGGCGGCGGCTCATAATCCGCAAAGAACTCTCGCCACGCCTCACTAACCGAAGCTGGGTCGTTCTTGAAGCGGGCAAACAGCTCGTCTACAAAGCCTACATTGGCACCAAGCGATGTCATGCGTATCCCTGTGCAGCGGCAAAACTGAACGAATGCCGCGCTGCGCAATGCAAAGTACTGACGCAGAGCGAGAAGTCAATTGTCGGGCAGAACCGCGGCCGCTCGCAAAACCGCCGCCAGCAATCCCCGAATCGAACATAAACGGCAGCCCCAGCAAAGCGCACAAAGACCCGCTCTACGCCGCACGAAGCAAGACCATCGAAGGCTCAGCGCCTAAAAAACCTTAAGGCAACGCGCCAACCGTTTTGTCGTGCTGCCAATACTTCACCCGCGCGCTCGGTGCCTTCGACAGAACCTCAGGTGCCTTGGCAACATGCCCTACCGACAGCGTCAGCCGTTTTGACGTCAGCACGCCCGCAATCTCATCTGGCAACAGCAGAAGCTCCCGACTCGTATTGGCAGCCACCCAGAGGCGCAGCAGACCATTCGGTTCGTCGCCCAAGTGCACGGTAGCAAAAAGTAGGGTCGGCACGTCGCGCGGCTCACCCATATCGAGCGACAGGCGCACGCGACCGTTGTCGGAAATGATGAGCGCAAGCGTCGGCGCCGTGCTTCCGACATCCATCAACGCCCCATCGCGAGCCACCTGCGCATCTAGGAACCGCCCAAGCTGCGTCGCATAGTTGATCGACTCCTCGTTCCAGTTCTGCTCGCGGCCCCCATAAAGGAACCGGACCACCGTACGCACAAGCGAGGGCGCGGCCGCAAACGCGCCCGGCTGCTCCATCACGCGCCGCTCCAAGCGCACCGCCTCATCGAATTTGCCTGAGCGGTAGGCGACCGTCGCCAGAGTATCCACAAACGTGCTTTCGTTCGGAACCGCGGTCACCGCGCGCTCAGCCGCCGCACGAGCCGCCGCCAAGCCGGCGTCACTCACATTCGGATCCACGGCCAGGCCCCAAGCGATACCGTTCAGGTCATTGGCATCTAACGGCGGCCCACGCAGCGCCGCCGCCACCACATGCGCACGGACCTCGCTGTCAAAACGCTTGGCGTACAACACCGCGTTTCCCAATCCCCAGGCATAGGCCACAATCAGCATACCCGTGACGCTGATGAGGAGGGGTGAGGCCTTGGCAACCCCGCGCAATCGCTTCTCTCCATCCACCAAGCCCACCGTCAAAAGTGCCCCAGAGATAAAACCGACCACGTGCCCCCAAACATCCAGGTGCGTGTACGTGACAAGTGGCACCGACAACGGCAGCGCCGCGTTCAACACCAAGATCATCGCCCAACGCTGCCACGGCTGCCTGAACCCCATTGGCAGCTCAGCATGGTAGCGCCAATCAACGATTGCCAAGCCTCCCAAAATACCAAACACGGCACCCGAGGCCCCCACCGATTGCAAACCGTTAGTCAGGTAGGTGGATGCCAACATCGCCAGGATGCCTGAGAGCAGATAGATGGCGGTGAACCGCACCCAGCCCAACAAACGTTCCAATAGGCCGCCCACGATGTAGAGTGCGAACAGGTTCAAGGCGATATGAAAACTGGAACCGTGCAAGAAGTTGGCCGCAAAGATGCGAAACCACTCCCCATCCCGAACCAGCGCCGGAACCCGAGCGCCCCAACGGATAAGGCCAAAGAACTCGAAGAATGCATCGGTCGCGATCTGGTTCAGGAACATCACGACGTTCAAGCCGATGAGCACCTGAGTGGCCCAGATATGCCGCTCGTAGACCTCTTCGGCAAAAGCTTGGCGGCGTTCAGAGCTCTCTAGAATAGCTGCCGCCTGGGGCAGCGCGCCGACACGGCGATTCAACTCCGACACCACCACGCCGATGTCGCCCGGCGTGCGAAAGGCGCGGAAAGGGTAAACCAGCAGTTGGTCTTCGGACTCGACAATCAGAGCGCCACGCGGGGGCTCGCCGCGAATCGCCACCGTTTGCAGGTCGGCGTAACGCACGGTGAGCCTCCGACTCGAATCGACGGCTCGGGGTAGCGTTACGTGCTCGGCGTCAAAACGAATCTCCGGAGGCGGGCGCAAGTAGACGAACAACCGGTAGCCAATCAGGGCCGCCGCGGCCAACCCGAACAACGTGAGCAGAATGGCCGCCGCAACCAGCTCCTCGACTGGCGCGCTCACGTCTGCGGCTGCGAGATCCACAACAATCGGCAACGCCACCACCAAGGCGATCACGGTAAAGAAGAGAAAGCCGCCCGACCAAAATGGGGGGCGTAACAACTGCACAGTCAATTCGGGCGCACGGCCCGTTTGTTCAGGTTTTTGTGGTTCCACGGTGCTTACGTACCCTCATCCTACTTGTTGATACTGGCGATGCCGAAACTCGACACCCAACTCGCCTTCGGCCACCTGGCGACAAGCGTCCAGATCGAGGCCGGGCACACCCACCGCCGAAGCCGTGACGTGTAACCCGCACTCCTTGGCGGCGCGAATAAACGCCTTAACGGCGTCGTAGGCGGCGGCACCATACCGCGATGGGCATAAGCGCGCATAGGTATCACGATCGGGTGCATTCAGGCTGACCGAAAGCGCATCCACACACGCGGCGAGCTCGCGAGTCACATCCCGGCCGTGCACCAAGTTGGCGAGGCCATCGGTGTCCAGTCGCAGCCGGAAACGCCGCCCAAAAGCCTCCCGAACCGCACCGGCCACGCGCACAAGCTCCGGCAACCGCAACGTGGATTCCCCTAGCCCCACAAACACAACCTCGTCCAACTCCGGTCGCCGCCGCAACTCACCCAGCACGGCCTCGATCACCGCCGGGGCCTCAGGATCCTGCTGGTGTCTGAGATAATGTCCGCGCACCCAAAAATCACGACGCTCGACCTTTGGACAAAAGCGGCACGAAAGCGTGCAACGGCTCGTGAGGTTTATGTACAAGCTGTTGCGGATCGCATAAGCCAATGCCGGCGCTGGGTGGTAGTCCAAACCGTACAGCACCGCGGCATTCTGCGCAGTGATGCGCCCGATATCTTCGGCCGACATCCCCTTGAGTGGCGCGATGGCCGCGGCGGTGTGCACGATGTGGGCGGGCTCGTTCTTCTTGCCCCGATGCGGAATCGGCGCCAAGTAGGGGCTATCGGTCTCGATGAGCAAGCGTTCGAGTGGAATCGCGCGCACCGCTTCGCGCAGCTTGTCGGCGTTGCGAAACGTTATAACGCCTGGGATCGACAGGTAGAAACCGCGCTTGAGATAGGCTTCGGCCTCATGCGGGCCACCGGTAAAACAATGCACCAGCCCGCCCTTGGCAGAGAGTCCGACCTCATCCAAAAGCTGGCAAACATCGCTGTCGGCCTCGCGCACATGTAGCATCACCGGTACGGCAGCATCCTTGCCCAGCTGCAACAGGCGCCGAAACCAGTGTCTCTGCACCTCCGGCGGCGAGAAATCATAATGATAGTCGAGACCAATCTCCCCCAAGGCGACCACCTTGGGTGCGGTAAGTAGCTCTCGCAGCGCCGCCAAATCGGCGTCGTGGATTTTACTGGCCTCGTGGGGATGCAGCCCCACCGCCGCGACGACCTGCGGTACGCGAGCTGCCAACGCCACCGCCTCGCGAGCCCCAGCGATGCCCCCGGAGGCCCCCACCGCCACCAGATGCGTAACCCCGGCGGCTGTGGCCCGTGCCAGCACCGCCTCAAGAGTGTCGCCGTAGGTTTCGCGTTCTAAATGACAATGTGAATCGATGTACACAGCCAGCCTCCGGGAGCGTACCAAGGCCATGGCGGCTGCTGTCTGTCAACGTGGCTTTGACGCCCACAGGCGTTGCGGATACCCTTCTGGCCTCCATCCCTGATTTCGAGGTCTGCCATGGGTCTCCTACTGACTCTCCTCTTGGCTGCCGCCGATGCAACACGCCCCACGGTGGCAATTCTACCGCCCACCCCCGAACAGGGGGCCGACACCTGGATCGGCATGGCCGTCGCCGACAATATCAACACGCGGCTGCTGTTTCACAGCCGCTTCGACCCTAAGACGGTCACGCGCTACTACCCGCTGAACGTGATGGGCTGGCGCCAAACGTTGAGCGCGGCGCGCGCCGAGGGCCTCGACACCTCGAAGGAACTGTCGACCAAAGAGCTGGGCGTGTTGCGCCGCCAGTTAGGCGCTGATTACATCGTGTGCGGCGCCTATAAAACTGAGGGCAAGAAGGTCTTCCTTGCCTGGGACTTTGCCGGCGACAAACCGAGCAAAGAACAGCGGGTGAGCTTCGACCTCACCGATTTTGCGTCGCTCACCGAGAAGATCGCGACCCAGGTGCTCACCATCACCGGGCAAAGCACCAAAGGAATCGAAAGCCATCAGATGACGCAAACTCCCATTGCGGCGCTCAAGCCATACGCGGAGGCTTTGGAGATCCTCTCACACCAATCGCTCGACCCGCGCGCCCAACTGGTGCTGCCAAAACCAGAGATCGAGCGCGCGATCCGCTTGTTATCGGCCGCCACCGACGCCGATGAAAACTTCGTCCGCGGCTGGGTGGCCAAAGGTGTCGCAGCCGCAATGATCTACGATACGGAACAAGCGGAGGCATCGCTGGTGCGCGCGATGACCACCGCCGGAGAGTTCGACCCCGAGACCTCGCTGGGCATCTACTACCTGTACGCTCGCCAAGGCGACGTGGACAAAGGTATCAAGGTGCTGGAAGACACCACCACGACCCACCTGGGGTTTCTGCACGGCTTAGGCTACCTGGGCCTGGCCTACGAACGCGTCCACCAAAATCATGAGGCATTACGAATCTTTGCGCTCTACGAGCAACGCGTCCCGAAGAGCCCGTGGGCACGCGTGCGTCGCGCCGAAGCGCTGTCACACACCGGCAACCATGTTCAAGCGATTGCCGAAACCGAGGCGGTGGTGAAGGAGTTTCCGCTCTCGGTGATGGCGATCACCGCATTGGCGTCGCGCCAAATCGACGCCGAGAAGTACGACGAAGCCAAGCTGTCGCTGGAGCGCGGCCTGAAACTCGCCCCCAACCACCCAGCGTTGTTGACTCGGCTGTCATACATCGCACTGGAGCAAGACAAACCCGAGGCCGCACTCAAACTAGCTGAGGACGCAGTGAAAGCCCTGGGCGATGGCCGAGGGGAGCCGCTGGCGGGCTACGCTCACGTCAACCTGGGGCACGCCCTGGCGCTCATCGGCCGCACGGACGAGGCTTTCGCCGCCCTGCAAAAGGCCAAGACCCTCGGGGTCGACTCCGAGCCGCTCATTATGTTGTGGCGAGACCCGCGCTTGAAAGACTTCCTGATGGATCCGCATAACCCGTTCCCACCCCGCCCGCAGAGCTAAGCGCCCAACCAACCGCCCAAAAAGCCAGTCCACGAGGGGCCGCCGACGCCGGCCCGCGCCAGACGCACGCAACGTCGATGTCGATAGAAAAAGCGACGGAGCTTGGGAAGGTTAGAAAGAGCCGCCGAACGCGAACCCGACGCTGTCGGGGGTGACCACTGGGGCCAACGCTGTCGCGACCGGGGCGTTGGAGGAGCCGCCCAACAGCCACGCCGCCACACCGCCGCCCACAAGCAGGCCACTGACGAGGAAGGTGATGTTGGCAGCCTTGGCGCGGTTCTCGGCCATTTGTGCGTCGTTTTGCGCACCCACATCGTAGGTGGAGCCCGTGGCGTCCCCTGGCCACTTGGCGTTGGCTTCGTCTTGGTACTTTTTGGCACTGACACCAAAGAACACGGCGATCGCGGCGGTGACGCCACCCGCACTCCACAACGTGATCGGCAACCAACCGATGCTGCTCTTGGAACCCGAGGCGGACACCGACGGCGTCGATTCGGCAGGGCCTTGCGCGACGGTTTCGGCCGGCTTGGCTTCAACCTTCGGCTCAGGCTTGGGCTCAGCCTTGGGTTCGGCTTTGGGGGCGGGCTTCACCGAGGCTCCGGTGGCCAACGCCGCCTTGGAGCCGCTGCCTAAGAGCTTTTGCACCGACTTTCGGATGGTCTCGATAAGGGCGTCGACCTCATCTTTAACCGTTTCGTAGACGCGGCCTTCGGTATCGGCCATGCGGATGTTGATGATTTTGATATTGACGACGTAGGTCTTACCGACCATGCCGATTTGACTGACGACGATGCGATCCACACCCAAGGCGCCGCCGATTTCAGCCAAACAGGCGGCGTCGGTGCAACCCATCATGTCTTTTTGTTTCTCGAAACCGAGCATCGCCTGCACGTCGCGCCCGGCAACAACCTTATACATCCCCAACGCATCAATCTCGGCGGTGAGCACCTCGGTGAGGGTCGGCAGAAGCTCGGGGCTTACGCCTGTGCCTTGAATGTCGATGACCGCGATGGCGCTCTTATCCGCATAGGCATTAACGCTCACCAACAGCCCCAGTACCCACGCAAAGCGTGTCATGTCTGCTCCCATCCTGTAGGGCGAAGCGCCCCCCGGTAGATGGGCTTATCTTAGTGATCATTCCGGGCCAACTCAATGCTTCGGCGCGCGCAGGCGCTGTGGTAGATCGATCAGCACCATGCCCTCAGGTCTCGTTAATCTTCTCAATTCGCTGTTTAAGATCCGTCCCGAGGAAGCACCGCGAACAGGCCTCGCGTTTGTCTACTTGTTCGCCGCGATCGGAGCCTTCATCATCGGCCGTATCGCGCGCACGGTGTTGTTCCTGGAGTTGCCAAACTACAAGGAACAGCTGCCACTCGTGTATGTGCTCATCGCGATCTCGGTGTCGACGGTGATGATGGCCTACGCCCGGGTCGAGCGGAAACTCCGGCGCGACCGAACCAACGCCATCACGCTGGTGGCACTTATCGCCGGTACCCTGGTCTTCCGCTTCGGCATCCACACCGGTAACCACCTGGTCTACTGGGGCTTCTACATCTGGATTGAGCTTTTAGGCGGCTTTTTGGTGGTGCAGTTCTGGACGTTGATGAATGAGATCTTCAACTCCCGTGAAGCCAAGCGCCTGTTCGCGGTCATCGGCGGCGGCGGCGTGCTGTCCAACGTGGTGTTCGGTTTCGGTATCTCCAACTCCGTTAAATCGTTAGGGACCGAAAACCTGCTGTATGCGCTATGCCTCTGCATGGTGGTCTGCTTGTGGATGGTAAGGGCCCTGGGCAAAAATGCCGACACCGAGCTCACCGCTGCGTTGGAGCGCAAACCCCAGAGCGGCAAGAGCAAGGCGCCACCACCGCAGAAGATCTTTGCCAGCCGCCATGTCATGTTCATCGCTGGCGTGGTGGTGCTGACCTATTTGGTTTCGACGTTAGTCGACTACCAGTTCCAAGTGATCGTCGGTGACTCCATCCCCGGTAAAGACGAGCGCAGCGCCTACTTTGGCCTCTTCTTCGGGGTCACCGGCATTCTGGGCGGACTGGTGCAGTTCTTCATCACCGCGCGGTTGTTAGAGCGCTTCGGTGTACTGGTGAGCCTCATTTTATTACCCATCGCGATGCTGATGGGTTCGGCGGGTTTGGTCGCAGTACCTGCCTTGTTGGGGCTGTATGCCGTCAGCTACACCAAAGGCTCAGAGAACGTGCTGCGCTACACAGTGAACGACACGACCCTGCAGCTGTTGTACCTGCCGCTACCGACACAGGTACGTAGCCGCGCCAAGGCAATCATCGACGGCGTCTTCAAGCCCATCTCCATCGGCATCGCCGGCATCGTGTTGGCGTTGCTCGTCGGTCAGCTCGACAAAATGGCAGGGATCTCTCTCGGCTTCACGATGGACGTCTACCAGCTCAGCTGGGTCGTAGGCTCGGCGTTGGTAGGTTGGATTGTGGTGCTTCTGGGGCTTAAACGCGAGTATGTGCAGAGCCTGTTGTCGACACTGCAACGCCGCCGCCTGAACCTGGCGGAGGCCAGCATCCAAATCACCGACTCCGCGACCCTCCAGGTGATCGAGCGCGCCCTGGACTCCACCAAGGTCGGCGACGTGTTGCATGCGCTCGAACTGATTCCGCACGTCTCGCCCAAAATCCGCGG
>JAKLEG010000500.1 GCA_022703175.1 Myxococcota bacterium
GTCAAGGGGCTTGCCAGCGTACTTGACGTGCCGGCGATGGCCGAAACAGTGCGCGCCAGCGTACCCTTCGCGCCCCCTGCGTCTGAGTTATAGATGCGCAACGTGTATGTCGCGGCACCGGTCGACGACTCATCACTCCATACAAATGTCGGTGTCGCCATCCCAAGCCGCTTTACCACACCCGCCGTCGAAGCAATCGGAGTCTGCAACAATGGAGCTCGTGGCGGCGTGACATCAATAGCCAACGCCGCACTGGTCGATGCGGTTGCAGAGACGTTTTGAGCGGCGTCCACGGCCCAGACCGCGACGAAGTAGGTACCTGCCCCCAAGCCGGTGAACAAGCCGCTGCAAGTGCCGCTGGCGCACGCGGTGTTCCACGCAACCGTTTGGGTTTGGATGACACTCACGCCGTCGGCTCCCAATAACCGGAGCAAATATCCCATGTTACCACGGTTTAACGTGTCGGCCATTTGCGTCCAGGTGAACGCCAGCGAGCTGCCGTTGGTTGGATTGGCCGTTGTCACCGTGAGCCCTGCCACTTGCGCCGGCGCGGTTTGGTCGGAACGCAAATAGTAGCGCGGCGCCGAGGTAATCGAACAAAGCCTCGGCGTCGACTCGTTGCCTGCGGCATCTACAGCACGCACCTGGAAGGCGTAGAGCTCCCCGTCGGCCAAAGCGCTGGCAGCCGGAATCGTGAAGTCGACGTTGTACGCACCGTTAGGAGCGACCACGAGCGCCGGTGAGAAATGCGCCACCCAACTGCCGGCATTGTAGCGAGAGCCTTCGAGTTTGAAGCTCGCCGCGTCACTCACGTAGCTCCAACCCAGCTGCGGCGTCGGTGAACTCACCGCCCCTTCGTTGTAGGTTGGTGCTGGTGCCCCATACAGCGCGTAGGTTGTCAGCCGACACAGCGTGGGTGCAGCGGGGTTCACGGTGTCAACCGTGATTTGAATCACTGACGATGGTGAGCTCTCGTTCTCAGCCAAATCATTGGCCAACACCCGCGCGTAGTAGACACCGTCAGCAAGTGACCCAGCATATGCGCCATCGGTGAGCGTCGTCCCAACAAAGGGATGGATGTCCTTCACAAGCGACGAGAAATCAGAGCTGTCATCGATTTGGACGCGGTAGTGGTCAGCATCGGCAACCGGGGTCCACACAAGGTTGGGAGTGTTGTCCTTCGTCACTGCGGGGAACGGCGCAAACGAGGGGCTGTTAGGCTTGGTGCGGTCCACCCAGAACTCGCGGTTGTCCGCAAGCACGTAACTAGCAGCATTCCCGGCTGGGTCATACGCCATGACGCGCCAGTAGTAGTGCCCTTCGCTTAGCGATTGGTTGCTCGTCAGCCAAGAAGCCTGCGTGATATCCACAACAACCTGATTCGTGAAATCAGCCACCTCGCCCACCTGTAGCCGATATTGAATGGGGCTGTTCACATCGGTGGCCGCAGCCCAACTAAACGCAACCGAAGCGACACTGGCGTTCAGGCGCGCCAAGTTCGCGGGTGAAGACAACGCTGGTTTGGTCGGCGCAACGATATCCACCCCAAACGATTGAGTAACCGAGTAAATGCTGGCGTTGCCAAGCGCATCCAGGGCCCTCACGCGCCAGTAGTAAACCCCCGCTGGTGTTGGCCGCGCGCGGGTCACCGAGGTGCCGGTCGTGGTGCCGCTATCCACGACGGTCGCGAATGTGGAGCTATTGGCGATTTGGTATTCGTAATTCGCAGCCCCGCTGCCAGTCTCATCGCTCCAACCGATGGTGACGTTGGCTTGAGCATTGTTGACCCACGTCGGAATGGTCACCGCAGTCGGTCGTGTGGGCGCGGTGCGATCCACCGTAAATGACGTATTGGCCGCGGCGGGGCTCTGGTTCCCGGCCGCGTCCAACGCATACACGCGCCAGTAGTAAGTACCATCCGGAAGCGTCAACGACACCGAGACCGCCGCGACGGTGACCTGTTGATAGATGGCAGTAAACCCAGAATCATAAGCAATTTCGACCCGATAGCGCGATGCCCCCGCGGGTGCCGTCCACGAGAAGGCCACCGTGGCGGCGTTGGTTTGATAGCCCGATGCCGGCGATGGCGCCGTGGGGGCCGTGGGAGCCGTTTTGTCGAGCGTAAAACTATCGGAGGTGGACCAACCGCTGGCGTTGCCCACACCATCGATCGATCGTGCACGCCAATACCAAAGTCCATCGGCGAGGGCGGTCGCATAATTGGTGGCCGCTGTCGTGGTACTGACGATGGGAGAACCAAACGCCGAATCGTCATCCACTTGCACGCCGTAGGTCGCTGCCCCCGACGCCGCCTCATTACTCCAGGTGAGAGTCGGCGAGGTCGCAACCAGCGCGCCGACAACCACCAAAACAGGGGCGCTGGGGGCGGTGGTATCGATAGTGACCTTCTGGCCAGCGGCACCAGGCACCCACGCGCCAAGGTTTCCCGCAGCGTCGTACGCGCGCACACGCCACCAGTAGTCGCCGTCCGCCAACACCACGGTGGCGGTGGTCACTGCCTGCGACTGGTTCAACACCAACGAAGCGAAATCGCTAGCGCGACCGATTTGTAGTGTGTAGCCAACCGTGGAGAGGGCGTCGGTAGATGCCGACCAACTGAACGCGACACTCGTGTTCGTAAGCACAGCGTTGCTCACAGGCACCAATGAGCCAGGCGCCGAGGGCGCAGCCACATCGACAACAAACGTCTGATCTGCCGTGTAGGCACTTAGATTACCCGCAGCGTCGCGGGAAGCGACCTTGACTGTATGACTACCGGCAGAAAGGTCGGAGACAGGCGTGTAGGTGGTGGTCGCGACGGTCGTGCTGCTGGCGTCGATGACAATGGTGTATTGCGTGGCGCCGCTGCCACCCTCGTCCGACCACGTGAATGTCGGCGTCGCGTCGTTGGTGGGCGTTACCACGGCCGCGAGCGTGGGTCGCGCTGGCGCATTGGCGTCAACGATGACGCTCCAGATTGTGGCCGCTCCCGGCACCGTCTGATTGCCGGCAGCATCGGTGGCCAACACCCGCCAATAATACGTGCCATCGGACAGGGTCTGGCTCTTGGATGTGGCGGCAATGCCTGCGACGTCAAATAGCACCGTCGACAACGTGGCATCCGAGCCGAGTTGCAGCCTGTAGCTGGTGGCGTCTGCGACCACCGACCAACTAAAGGTCACCGCCGATGCCGTGCTGGTACTGCCATTGGCCGGTGCGATAGGCGACGGCGCCGCAGGCGCGCTGGAATCAACCACGAACGAGCCGGTGCCCGATGCTGGCGACACGTTTCCCACCGAATCCACAGCAAATACCCGCCAGTACCAGGTGGTATTGCTCAAGGGACCGAGGTCGTAGGTGATCGAGGCAGTGCTTGCCGAACCATGGTCGGCGCCGCTTGATGCAAACGACGACAACTTGTCCCACTCCACCGTGTAGGTGGCAGCGTCGGCCACCGCCGACCAAGTGACCGTGGGTGTGTTGTCACTGGTGGGATTGGGCAGATAGGTCACAACCACCGGAGCTGCTGGTGGCGTGGCATCCAAGACGAATGATTGGGCTGGCGCCTGTGCACTCTCATTGCCAGCACTGTCGCGAGACGCCACCGTCCAGGTATGGCTGCCGTCGCTGAGGGTGGGCGTATAGCTGGTGCCGGCCACCACGGTGGTCGTACCGTCCACAGTCACCGCGTAACCAGACGCACCACTCACGCTCCCCCAGCTCAAACTTGGCGTGGTGTCATTGGTGGGTGAGGCCACAGCCGTCAGCGTGGGGATGGCTGGTGCAGTGGTATCGACCAGAACCAGCCGAATCGTAGCGCTCGCCACGGTAGAGATGTTGCCCGCAGCATCCTGCGCCAACACGCGCCAATACCAGGCGCCGTCACTCAACGCGACCACCCTCGACGTGGTCGCAAGCTCAGTGCGCTCGTAGGTGGCCAGGGTGGGCGACTGCGACAAATCGAACAGGTAATAGCTGGCCCCAGACGAGCTACCCCACACGAAGGTCACGGTGGCGCTGGTCGCCGACGAGGCATCGGCTGGTGACGACAGCGCCGGATTGGCGGGAGCCGTCAGGTCCACCGCGAAGTTATCCGCCAGCGAGAAAGCGCCATCATTGCCAGCGCTATCCCGCGCGCGCACGTGCCAATACCACGTGCCCTCAATCAGTCCCGTCACGTCCTGTCGGTTGGTGGTGGCGGTGGCGGTATGTAAATTCCCGGAGTTGAACGCCACCGAGGTGTCCCACTCGACTCGATACGACACAGCATCACCAACGGCACCCCAGGCGAAGCTTTGCGCGGTGGCATAGGTAGGATCAGGCATCACTGCGGCCAAGACTGGCGTTTGGGGCGGCGTGGCATCCACAACAAACACCTGAACTGCCGAGTAAGCGCTCAGGTTTCCGGCAGCGTCTAGGGCTGCCACGGTAAACGAGTGGGTGCCATCGGCAAGCGCGCTCCCGGGTGTGTAGGTGGTCGCAATCACGGGGATGGTTAGCGCATCCAACCGCACGCGATAGCCCGTAGCACCTGTGCCTGAGGCATCTGACCAGGTGAGCGTCGGGGTGTTGTCACTCGTAGGCGAAGGCACCGCG
>JAKLEG010000501.1 GCA_022703175.1 Myxococcota bacterium
CAGCAAGGTGGACCAGGCCGAGGCTCGCAAATCGGCGCTGGTCGCCACGCAGTTTGCCGCCAAGGGCATCAAAGAAGGCTCGATTGCCATCCGGCGCCTGCACAACAAGCCCTACAAGGCCTCGTTTGACCTCATCGCGCTCACCGATGTGGCCGCCAAAACTCGCGTTTTGCCTAAAGAATTTCTACAAGGCGACAACGACGTCTCGGCCAAGTTCATCGAGTACCTCACGCCGCTGGTCGGCGCCTTGCCCACCGTCGAGCTGCTCTAGCGCCGTTCCACGCGTCCTGCACTGCGATGGCGGAGCGCCGCTGTTCGGCGGTCGTGGCCTGCTTTACGCTTGGGGTCCCAGCTACTATCTTAAGGGTGGGGATCCCGCGCATTGCGACGTTACGCCCAGCCGTTGGGGGCGGCCGACATTGGCGTCCATGTGCGCGGCGCCGGTGGTTAGGACCGAGCGTGGGGAGGAATCGTTTAAGATGAGGGAGCCGTTGCTGCCAGCGCCGCCAGCCATCATTGCCAAAGTGGTGCAGCTCGCCGCCCAAGCCGATTGTGATGTTCACGAATTGGCACGGGTGCTGCGCACCGACTCCAGTTTGTCCGCTAGCATCCTACGGATGGCCAATTCGTCGCTGTACGGTTTTGCGCACAAAGTTAGCTCGGTGGAACGGGCGTTGGCGTTGTTGGGCATTCGCACCGTGCGTAACCTCGTGCTGTGCTTTGGAGTGCGCGGGATGACCCCGGCAGGCGTTGCCTATCCCATCGATTTATTTTGGGAATTTTCGTTACGCCGAGCGGCTTCGGCACGCGAGATCGGGCGGCGCCTGAGCTTTTCAGATCCGGAGCAGCTGTTTACCACGGCGCTGTGCCAGGATTTGGGGGTTTTGGCCATGGCCGTCGCGTCCAACACCGTGGCTGAGCGTCTGGCCGCGGTGGCCCGCGCGCCCGCCGCAATGCGTTTGGGCGCCGAGCAGGCGTTGGGGGAAGGACACGACGCGGTGACCGCGCGGTTGTTTTCAGCCTGGCAATTCCCTGAGGCGCTCGCCTGCCCGGTGCGTTATCACCACACCCCGGCGCTGGCGCCCGAGCCATTCCGGCATGCGGCGAACATCTGTCAGGCTGCGGAGGCCCTGGCCGATCTGTTGACCGTGGAAGACCGCGCTGGGGCCATGGGGCTCGCCACCGCGGCGCTTATTGGGGTTGGACTCCCCGAAGCCATGCTGGGCGGCCTTGTGGAGGCGGTGGCGACAGTGGTGACCCAGACCGCCGAGGCGCTGCAAATCAGGGTGGGCGACCAACCCAGCTATGCGGAAGTTGCCGCTGCGGCTTGCGAAGGGCTGTTGGAGTTGAACTCCGACTACGAGTCGCTGACGGCGCAGCTGCGCCAACGGGCAACAAGGCAGCAGCGTGTCGCGGAGCGGTTGGCTGTAAAGAATCAACAGTTGGTGCAATGGGCGCTTACCGACGAACTGACGGGGCTCTCGAACCGCCGGGCGTTTGACGACACGTTGGGCCAAGAGCTCATTGCCGCCGCCGCGATGACACAACCGATCTGTTTGCTCCTGGGCGACATCGATTACTTCAAACGGGTCAATGATACTTACGGTCATGCGGCGGGCGACGCAGTGCTGCAGGCCATTGGCCATCGCATCCGCGCTTGTTGCCGCGCCGGGGACTTCCCGGCCCGTTACGGTGGTGAGGAGTTTGCCGTGATTTTGCCCGAAACCTTGGCCCAAGATGGCCAGCGGGTTGCGGAGCGGATCCGTGGGAGCGTGGCCGCGCAACCAATCCTCGCCGGCACATCGCGTATCGACATTACCATTAGCTTTGGTGTCGCCGAGGTCAGCGAGTGTGCACATCCGCGCGCGGGCGTGCTGGGCCTGCGTCGTGCCGACGATGCGCTGTACGCCGCCAAAGAATCGGGCCGTAATCGGGTTGTGGTGGCGCCGAACCCCGCGCGTCTCGCTAGCTGATCTGTCGGCGTTCGCACATGCGTCGCATCTTCAGCAGGCTTTGGGCCTGGATCTGGCGGACTCGTTCGCGCGAGAGGTTGTAGACCTTACCTATTTCATCGAGCGTTTGGTCAGAGTCATCACCCAAGCCAAAGCGCCGACGCAGAATATCCTTTTCCATCGGGTTCAGCATGTGCATCAGCTCACGCACGCGCGAATGGGTGTTTTCGCGAATGAGCGCCTCGTCGAGCGCGGGGTCGCCCTCATTGCGCACCATGTCCATCAGCTTTCGGCTGTCATCATCGCCCACCGGTTCGTCGAGCGACACCGGATCGGGTTGCACACCGGCCAAGGTCTCGTCCACTTTGCGAATGGAGAACCGTAGCTTTTTACCGATCTCGGCGCTGGTGGGAGTGCGCCCGAACTCTTGAGTGAGCTTGGCCGCGGCCCTCCCAACCTTGCGACGGGTATCGATGACGTGCACCGGCAGGCGGACTTGGCTGCCCTTGTTAATGATGGCTCGCTCAATCGATTGGCGGATCCACCAGTGGGCATAGGTGGAAAAGCGGAAACCACGACGATGGTCAAACCGATGCACAGCCTTCATCAGGCCGACGTTGCCCTCTTGGATGAGGTCGATGAACGCCAGACGTTGATGATGGAAGTTGCGGGCGACACTCACCACCAAGCGAAGGTTGGCGCGGACAAAATCGTTGCGAGCCCGTACTGACTCGCCGCGAGCGCGCTCCAACTCGGTCAACTCCGCATGGGTGATGCGGAACGCCACGGCCCCACCCATGACTCGCCGGCCCCAGACTTCACGCCGGACACGCTCGGTGACGCGTTCAAACAGCTCTTTGTCGTAGTCGGCCAGTCGCAAGACTCGGGCGAGGGCTTGAATCTGCCTGTCGCGCGACGGATGCGGTTTGATGCGGTGGCCGTGGTTGAGGCTGGCGGCGCGCTTGTAGCTGTCCAGAAGCGTTTCCAGTTGTGTCACGGTGGCGTGTTCTAGTTCCACTCCCTCGGCCAGCAGGTGACACACCGCTTTGGGGAGCGCCAATAAACGGGTCCAGGTTTCGAGCTCCAAGGCTTCGAGGCGCTGGGCTGAGCGTGATTCCTCTTCGGGCGTAAACAACGGGATGTGACTGAGCTGCTCCATGTAGCTGGCGAGCAGGTCTTTGCCAGGCGCAGGTGTTTGTCGGCTGGGACTGACGGCCGGCGGAGTCTGCGCCTCGATGGCCAATTGTTCTTGGGTGAGTTCGAGCTCGGTTGGCTCAGCCTCGGGGGGCGCGGCCGGCGCCTTTTGTATCGCTGCGGCGTCCTCGGCACCTGCTCGCGATGGCAGTCGTGCGATGCGGATGGGCTGCCAGCCACGTCCTTTTGGGCGACGCAGCGTGGGCCGGCGATCAGTCCGGGGCGTGGTTCGGTCCTTCGTGTGCTGAACTGCCATGAACCATCATCAACCGTGGCCACGACGTACAAGCTGTATCGAATACGCGGGGTCTCCGCGCAGCTCCCAGGGCACCTTATGTGCCCATCTTCAATACGGCCGGTTTGTCGGGCTGGTCAACGCCTCCTCAACAAATCGGTCGAAGTCGCTCCCATTCCCTGCGTGCGTATCCCTAGCATGAGGAAGCGGCGAGAAAAGATCAACACCGAAGATGATGCTGTGGCGGGTAATGTAAGGAAGAGTGGGCTAGGTCCGTCCGTGTACCAGCACCTTGATGCCGGCGCGAAACACCACTTCGATCTTGTCATCCGACAAGAGCTTGGTGACGGCGCCGATGCCGAACGTGACGTGGTTCAAAACGTCGTCCTCTTCGTAACGGTTGGCCGGGCGATAGGACTTCGCGCGCGCGAGGTCACGGCCGTGCATGACTTTGTCGTAGTCGCTCTCAGCGATGTTGGCAGCACGAGAGCCACCGGTCTTGGGTTTTTTAGCGGCCTTGGGTTCGGGGGCTTGGGAACGGTAGGCGTGGTGTCCTTTGCAAGTGTTGCATTGGACCCGGGCGATCTTGGCGCCATCCATCGCAACGATGATGTGCGCCAGTTCCAGGCCGCATTTGGTGCAAAACGCGTCAACTTCGTCTCCGGCCCCGCGGGGCCGGCGCTTCAGGTGCAGATGATCCGACATGGCGCGGTCTATTAGCCTAGTCATGACGCCATCGCCAAGCCTGTTTCTTGGGGGGGGGAGGGGGGTTTGGTAGGATTTGTGCGTGATGCCGATCCTTCGTTGCCTATTTGTCTGCTTGCTGGGTGCAGAAGCGCCCAGTTCACTTCCGCCGCCCGAAATGAGTGGGACGATAAGCTCTGCCAGCGCTGTCGTGGTGGCAGAGCCGCCGCCAGTGTCTGAACCGACGCCTGAGCCGGTGGTGCGCGAGGAGCAACAGGGCATCGTGGTTTGGCATCCAGCGACTGTTCGTGACGGCCGTCTGCTCGTGATTGAGGTTGAAGATTCGCCCGCATGTGCCACCGCCACCGTGAAAAGTGGTGGCCACACGTTCCCAACCATCGCGGCCGGAGCTCGACGCCATGGATTGCTTCCTGTGCCGTTGGGGCGTGGGTTTGGCAAGAAGGCGATCGAAGTGGTTTGCGGCAAGGCTCGCGCTCGCCTGTCGGTAGAGGTTTTT
>JAKLEG010000502.1 GCA_022703175.1 Myxococcota bacterium
GGTACGTCGCCGCCTTCGAGCACCTTTACGACCACCGTGCCCCCCGGGGCCAAGAGCTGCTCGGCCAGACCGAGCGCGCGCTCTGCGAGCCCTGCCGAGCGTGCGGCATCGGTTTTGTGGTCACCCATGGTGGCGGGTGCCATATCCGAGAGGAGCACATCCAACTTACGTGGTAGGTCCGCGAGCGTGACTGCGTAGGCGTCGCCCACGCGGGCCTCGGCCCACGCCGGCAGGCTCACGCTGACAGGCTTTAGGTCGTAGCCTAGGACCTTGCCTTCTGGGCCGACACGCGCGCTTACGTACTGCATCCAGGAGCCGGGTGAGCAGCCCAGATCGAGCACCACGGCGCCGCGTTTGATGAAGTGCCAACGGGCATCCATCTCTTCGAGCTTGTAAATAGAACGAGCCGCCTTGCCTTCTTTTTTGGCGCGACGGCCGAAATGGTCTTGCGGACGGTGGTAATTCGGCATGCTGGCGGCGTTATCACTTGGGCACACCCGCCCTGGCAAGGGACGATGTGTGCTAGGTGGGGTCGGCCGGAGCCTTGGGGGTCAGGAGGCCGACCTCCAGGAGCGTGTCACCCAGGCGCGCAAAGTCGGGTACGCCTAAGTTTTCGGCGCGCGCTTGGGCCTCAATGCCTGCCTTGTGCAGTGCCGCCTCGATGACTTTACCGTCGGCGTGGAAGGCGCCAGCAAGCGCATTTTTGATGACCTTGCGACGCGCGCTGAACGCAGCACGCGCTGCTTGGACCAGGCGGCGTTCGCGCTCAGGCGAATAGGTGACGGCGTGAGGCGTGAGCATGACCACGGCCGAATGCACCTTGGGACGTGGGAAGAAGGCGCCGGGGGGCACCACGCGCACAATCTCGGCCGAGAAGGCCCGTTGGATGAGTACGGTGAGCAGGCCATAGACGCGGCTGTCGGGCTGTGCGCAGAGGCGCTCAGCCACCTCACGCTGCACCATGAACACTGCGCGGCGCACATGCGTCCTGGCGTCGGCAATGTTCACCAAGATCCGACTCGACAGTTGGTAGGGAAGGTTGCCCGCCACCACCAGAGGTCCGAGCTCGCCAGCCAGCTGGGCATAGTCCAACGAGGCGGCGTCGGCCTCCAGCATGCGGAAGCCGGCTTGCCCCGCCAGGTCGCGCTGCAGGATAGGTACAATTTCGCGGTCACGCTCGACGCCCACCACCACGCCGCCAAAACCTAAGAGATGACGGGTGAGTGCGCCCAACCCTGCGCCCAACTCCAGCACCGGCTGTGTGGGTGATGCGCCGGTCGCGGAGGCAATGGCTTCGAGCACACTGTCGTCGCGGAGAAAGTTCTGCCCCCAGCTCTTTTTGGGTTTCAGTCCGGCGCGTTGCAGCGTGGCGCGGGGCGAGTCGGCGGCGTCTTCGGGGCGATTTCCATGTGGGCGAAAGCCGGGCGTTCGGTGCTTGGCTTGCTTGGTGTGGCGTTTGTGCCGGAGGGGCTTAGTCACTGATTTTTCCTTTGCGCCACGATTTCGTAGGTGGCGCGCTGTCGGCGGTTTCACCCAGGGGCCAACGCGAGACGGCGCCCATGTCAAAGGTGTCGCGCTCGCCTGTCGAAAGCCGCATCCAACCGGCGGCGGCGATCATGGCCGCGTTGTCGGTGCACAGTGCCTTGGGGGGCATGAACGCCCAAAGATGATTGCGCGCGCAGCGTTCCTGCAAGAGCTCGCGGACGCGGGAGTTTGCGGCCACGCCGCCTGCGAGCACGATCCCCGGCGCCTGGGTAAGCCTTGCGGCTGTGATGGCCTTTTTGGTG
This sequence comes from Myxococcota bacterium, assembly GCA_022703175.1. Lineage (GTDB taxonomy): Bacteria > Myxococcota > XYA12-FULL-58-9 > XYA12-FULL-58-9 > XYA12-FULL-58-9 > JACRCV01. Next base: position 1,788 of record JAKLEG010000502.1, read on the forward strand.
AGCACATCGGCGATAGCCTCTTGGATGCTGGCACAGAAGTCGGACAAGGCTTGGCCTTCAAGCTGACCCTGCTTGGCCAAGTGGTTGGCCGCCGCGGTTTTGAGGCCCGAGAACGAGAAGTCGAGCGAACTCTTGGCGGGCAACGAACGTGGCAGCTTCACGGCCGCTGGGTTTCCCCCTTGAGCTGTTTTGTCGATACGTACGCCACCCGGATAGCCAAGCCCCAAAAGCTTGGCGACTTTGTCGAAGGCTTCGCCGGCCGCGTCATCGCGGGTCCCACCCAAGTGCCGGTACATCCCGAAGCGTTCAACATAGTAAAGGTTGGAGTGCCCGCCGCTGATCACCAAGGCCACGTGCGGGTAGCTCGGCCGCGGCTCGGCCAACAGCGCTGCGCTCAAGTGGCCCTCCAAATGGTTGATACCGATCCACGGCAACTTGCGACTAAGCGCCAACCCCTTAGCGACTTGAAGGCCCACCAGCAACGAGCCAATCAGGCCGGGGCCGCGAGTGACCGCGATCCCGTCGATCGTGTCTAGACCGCCTGCTTCAGCAAGGGCACGCTCGACAACCTCCACGATGCGCGTGATGTGTTCGCGGGAGGCGATCTCTGGCACCACACCCCCAAATGGAGCGTGGGCCGCCACTTGGGAGTGCACGACGTTGGTAACGACCCGCGGACCATCGTCCACCACCGCTGCCGCGGTTTCGTCACAACTCGATTCGATACCTAAGACCCGCATCGTGCCTTCGTAGCGTAAGCGCGGCGGGGGGGCAATTTGTTGCGTGTGGGGGAGGCGAGCGAGGAATAGCCCGCCCCGGCAATCCAGGGCGGGCATCAAGTACAACGGCTACTTAACGGCTACCACCACGTCGTCGATGGCGAGCCCATGGTCGGCGCCGGAATCGTCGGTATCGGTCCAGCGCAACCAGATCCATTGGCCGGCCGGGATGACGACGTCAATCGACGCTGAGAGCGCTGCTTTGTTGGCAGGGAGGTTGCCATCCAAGGCGCCTGCTGTCCCCGAGAATTGCAGCGCTGTGAAGTTGAGGGCGGAGACTGCTGTCCAGGCGCCAGCAGGAATCGAACTCTCGTCGGTCGCGAGCACCTGGTATTCAAACGCGATGGTCTGGGCTACTGATGTCTCCTTGCGCCATTGTTCTCCAGTAAAGGTGACCGTGATGCTGGTTGTTCCCGTCGAATACGGATTCACCAGTTTGAGCGCATATTGGACCGGGGTCGCCGTTCCCGACGCCTTGGACCCGAGGGCGCGGTCGGTATTACCGGTCGACCCATAGCTGTACAAACCACCGGCGATCCCGGTGCCAGAATCGCCGATGTAGAGCGTACGGTTTGAGTACCAATTGGTGATGGTCGTGTTGTTGGTCCAGGCATTGGTGGGGCCACTCGTCGCGAGTGAGTTGAAGTTCTGCGTGTAGCTCCACGGCACAGTCGCAACACCTGCGGTCAGCGGGAAAGTGCCGTTGCCGTTCACGTCGCATACGGCCCATGTGGCGCCGCCGTTTCCGGAGAATCCGTAGATATAATAGTAGGTACCCACCGCGGCAGGCGTGAACGTCGCCGTGTAGATGTCGTCGTTCGTGTCATCGGTGTTGTACGTTGCCGTGATGCAACCCGACGCCGTGGGGGTGCTGGTGCCGTCAAACGGGACATCCTGGTAGCACAGATGTGCGTCGATGCCGGCCAACTGTCCGGCGGCCTCAGTGCCGTTGGCGGCCACGCGGCCGGTGATGGCCTGCGACGCGCCGACGAGCACGGTAACGGTGGTGGGTGCTTCGAGCTTGCAGGCATCAATGGTGATGTTAGCAACGCAGGCACCGGCGCTCTCGTGGTAGCCACCGTTGCAGGTCCAGGTGCACGCCGCCGGGCTTGTCCAGCTGGTGCCGTCAAAGGTGATGGTCACGTTCTCGGGGTTGGCGGTGCCATTGGCGGGGACCCCGGAGCTGTCGCAGGCCACCGTTTGAGTGTTCACGCATTGGCCCGAGATGTTGTCGTAGCCGTTGTCGCAGCTCCACGCGCAGGCCGCGGGGCTACTCCACGTGGCGCCGTCGAACGTGATGGTGACATTGCCCGGGGTGGCGGTGGCATGGGTCGGTGTGCCGGTACTGTCACAAGCCACAGTTTGGGAATTGAGACATTGGCCGGCAATGTTGTCGTAGCCGCTGTCGCAACTCCAGGCACACGCGGTCGGGGTGCTCCACGTGGTGCCGTTGTAGGTGATCTCCACGTTCGTGACAGTCGCGGTGGCATGGGTCGGTGTGCCGGTACTGTCACAAGCCACAGTTTGGGAATTGAGACATTGGCCGGCAATGTTGTCGTAGCCGCTGTCACAGCTCCAGGCACATGCGGCCGGGGCGCTCCACGTGGTGCCATTGTAGGTGATCTCCACGTTCGCGGCAGTCGCGGTGGCATGGGTCGGCGTGCCGGAGCTATCGCAGGCCACGCTTTGGGAATTCAGGCATTGGCCTGTGATGTTGTCGTAGCCGTTGTCGCAGTTCCAGGCGCAGGCCGCGGGGCTGCTCCACGTGGTGCCGTTGTAGGTGATCTCCACGTTCGCGACGGTGGCGGTGGCGTGCGCTGGCGTGCCCGAGCTGTCGCAGGGGACATTCTGGCTGTTGAGGCACAGCTCTGCGACTTTGTCGTAACCGCTGTCGCAGCTCCAGGCACAGGCGGCCGGGGTGCTCCAAAGGCTGCCATTGTAAGTGATTTCAACATTGGCGACGGTGGCAGTGGCATGCGGCGGCGTGCCGCTTTTGTCGCAAGCGAC